>CAYQMO010000242.1:0-5753 GCA_964418315.1 uncultured Geobacter sp.
GCAAAACTGCCAGCCCATCTCGATTGAGTTGCCTCACGTGAGTAGTTACGGATAAAGAAGGATAAAGGCGGATGAAATCTGGATATCATGTTTCTAGTGCCTTCACCAGGCTGCGTAGTGTTGTGTTGAATGGCGTGGCTATTCCGGCCCGGACACCATATTCAATAATCTTGCCGTTGATGAAATCGATCTCGGTTCGGCGTCCGGCCTCAATATCCTGAAGCATGGAGGGTTTATGATGTCCCGCGTTGCGAATATAACTGATGGTGTCCGGGTAGAAGTCTGGCCCCAGGATGAATTCGTTGGCGCGAGCCACTGAGACCCCCTCTTTAAGGAGCGAGTCGACCAGGTTGAACAGGATCGGATCGTTGATGACATCAAACATGGTCTTGCCGGTTACGGCGCAGATCGGATTCATGCTGGAGTTGTTGACCGCCTTACTCCAGACCATGTTGCGGATCTGATCGGTGTGGTGGGTATCGAGCCCGCACCCGGTAAAAGCGTCACAGATGCCGATTGCGGCGATCCTGGAGTCGGGATGGAGTTCTTGGAGATAGTGGGGGCGCTGGTGGAAGGCCAAGTGAGTGCGCCCAGGTTGCAGCAGGGTGCAGCCGTAGTTGACGACCGCCCGCATGACTGACTTCGTCCCTAGTGTTGCCGACAGTACCCGTTCGGTATCGATGCCGTTCTGCCAACTGACAACGTAACGCCCCTCTCCGGTCAAGCCTTCGAGAGCGGAGGCTATCATCGGCAGTGCGGTTGCCTTGACCGTAACGATAACAACATCGGGCGGATCTGCGGCAAGATCATCGACCCGCGTAATTATCCTGGAGACTCCGGCCTGAAAATTATCACTCCCCTCCAGAATAATGCCCGGCTTCATGGCCGGTTCCAGCAGGCCCGGCACGACATCGCAGAGGGTAACATCATACCCACCTCTGGCAAGAAAGGCCGCAACGACACACCCTACCGGACCGGCACCGATAACCGCAAACTTTCTGGGCTTATAGCTGTTCTTCTTGCTCATTGGTCCCCCTTTATTACGGCTGGGTTTCCAGAATGCCGAATGCTGCGGCATCAAGAAGCTGTACTCCGTTTTTCTGCATGATTTCGATTGCCAGGTCATTGTCGTTGAAGCGGAATACCATAACCGCCTTTCCCTGCGTGGCGCCTGCTACAGCATACATGTACTCGACGTTCACCCTGGTTCCCAGAAACAGCCTGAGTATACAGGAGAGGCTACCTGGGCTGTCTTCGATCTCGGCAGCAATAACGTCGTCGACCCGAGCCGGGAAAAACTTGTCCATGATGACGCCACGAGCTTTCGCCAGATCGGAAACAAGAATCCGCAGCACACCGAAATCGTGAGAAGTATCAGAAATACAGTGAGCCCTCAGATTTATACCGGCAGCCCCAAGCGCCTCGGTAACTTCACAGAGGCGACCTGGCGCATTTTCGAGAAAGATGGACAACTGTTTGAGTTTCATACAAACCCCTCTGATTACAAAAAAAGTGCTATTGGCGTAAACAAGTACCGCAATACCGATTTAAATGTCAAGGGGAAAAGGGAGCGATTTTGAGAACGGACAGTTGGTTGGGGCTTAATGCAGAATTCTCCGTATTTCAGCTTCAAGAAGAGCCATATCATAAGGTTTGCGGATGAAGCCGGAAGGGGGGTGCTCGGTGATGCGGTCATTCAGTTCATCTTCGTTAAAGCCGCTTGCAAGAAGAATCCTGGCACCTGGCCTGATACGGAAAATTTCATTCATGGCGGTTATGCCGTCCATTCGTGGCATGGTCAGATCCATCAGAACTAACGTAATTTCATCAGCATGCTCACGGAACTTTGCCACCGCATCCAGGCCGTCACGGGCGGTAACAACCGTAAGGCCGCAGAGCGAAACCATCCTGCTACAGGTTTTCAAAACCGCTTTTTCGTCGTCTACTACCAGAGCCACTCCTGAGAGCGGCATTTTCTCAGCCATAACCTCTGCCGGAACTGTCTCTGCAATCACCTGAACCGGAGACGTCCGCTGCGTAGTCGATGCCGGAAACAGTGCCCTGAAGGTCGTACCGCTACCCTGTCTGCTCTCCACAAACAGAGCGCCGCGATGTGTTTTCATGATACCAAGTACTGCCGACATACCGAGGCCGCGTCCGGTAAATTTGGTGGTAAAGAAAGGGTCGAAGAGTCGCTTCATGGTCTCTTCACTCATACCGCAGCCGTTATCACTGACTTCCAGAAAGACAAAGCGTCCAGCCGCAGGCTTCTCCTCCAATAAACTGGCATTCAGAAAAACCTGATCGCACTCCTCCACTCCGGTTGTAAGTCTGACGATTCCGTCCGGCCGGGTAATAGCCTCAGCGGCGTTAGTAATCAGATTCATCACCAGTTGCTGTATTTGCGCCGCATCTGCCTGTATGAACGGCAATTCCGGAGCAAGGTGCAGTTCCTTGGTAATTGCTGTTGATGCCGCTGTTTGCAACAAATCGCTATTTTCCACTACCAGATCATTAAGATCCAGCTCTTTTCTGGTAACAACCCCCTTGCCGACATATGTCAGCATCAAGCCGGTCAAAAGAGCCGCCCGTTTCGCCGAACTCATGGCGTTATCAATATATTTCCGTGGCGCGGCATCAGCGTCAAGCTTCATGGTCGCCAATTCCATATTGCCGAGAATTGACTGGAGCAGGTTGTTGAAGTCGTGGGCGACACCTCCCGCCATAACCCCGAGGCTCTCCAGCTTTTGAGCCTGGAGCATCTTGCGCTCGGTTTTAATCTGCTCTACCTGGAGACGCAGTTTTTCCTCCCCGCGAAGCTGCAGCATCTCTGCAAGACTGTTGACGGCGCGTGCCGCCCTACCAGGCTCGTCATCGGATTCAATCGGTATCCGAGCGGTAAAATCACCCTCCCTCATGTTAAGTATGCCGTTCATCAGGCTATTAAAAGATCTGGTAAGACTTTGTAGTACGAAAAAGCTGAGGAGGGAGACCGTCAGCCAGAAGATGATAGCAACAGATATGGAAATTATGATCACTTTGCGAATTTTGAGTAACAGGTCATCGGTACTCCGAATAATTTCGACTCTGCCGAGCAGGGAAGTGACCGTGCCGTTAGTATCGGTCAGCCCCTCTTCAACGGAGCCGGTCAGAGGATTGCTGCGGACTTCCGCCGTATAGATTAATGATGCGGTCGTAGGGGAATCCTTCTCCGCATTTCCTTGAACTTTTATCAGCGCCGTGCCGTCCAGCGCATAAATGGTCACCGTGCGGATTTCCGGGGCTTTGGCCGTCCGCTCGGCCATGGTGCGCAAAGCCTCCAGGTTATGAGCATAGAGCAAGAGCCGAATTGATTCAGCAAGATGGTCAGTCCGCAAATGAAGCTGTTCATCAGCTTCTTTGCGGGCTGTCTGAATTTCTCTGGTGATGTAGAGGGAGGTTAGTAGAATCGCAATCAGAAAGGTTAACAGGGTGAAGATAAAAAATAGCTTAAACTGGAAGCTGCTGCGGAATCCTCTCCACCATGTTAGTATTGGCATGAACAACTCTCTCAGGATTGAAAGCTTGATGCAACTGCAAAGTTATTATAGAGTCTTTGATCGATCTAAAGAACAAGTAGCACGTCTTTATTTGAAGTGCAAGGAATATCTCCTTTCATTAAAATTAAAAAAATACGAAGGTCAAAAAAACACTCCGCATCATCTTGAACAGTTGTCATCACCGAGTGATTCTATTGATATGGCTTCCCTCTCGTTCCCACGCGCTGCGTGGGAACGAGAAAAGATAAAAGCGGATGAAAACCTTTAAAAAGGTATGTCTTCTTCCATCATAGGTCGCTCGTCGTAACCAGCGCCGCTTGTTTTTGGAGCTGACGATGTTTCTCCTCCGCTCTTTTCGCCTTTGGCAGAGAGAAACTCCATCTTGTCCCCCACAATCTCGGTTGTATAATGGGTGACGCCCTCTTTCTCATACTTTCTCGTCTGGAGTCTCCCTTCGATATAAACGGTTTTCCCTTTTGAAAGGTATTCGCCAGCAATCTCGGCCAGTTTACCCCAGAGGGTGATTTTGTGCCATTCTGTCCGTTCCACCCATTCTCCGGAGGTCTTGTCCTTGAATTTTTCGCTGGTTGCCAGGCTGAAGCTGGTTACAGCCTGACCGGATGCGGTGAAGCGCAATTCAGGATCTTTGCCCAGATTACCGATCAGCATTACTTTGTTGAGACTGGCCATGATGTGACTCCTTTTTCTTCTATAAATGGATTAAAATGTGCGGTGATGTTTCAGAAACCAATCTGAATTCTTTCCGGGCGAGTACAATACCTCAGAAATTTCGCTTTCTCAACAGCTAATACTGCAATAAACAGATCAAAAAATGGATGCCGCAGATGCCTAAACCTGCTAGTGTTGAAAAAAAATCTGATGCTGGAATTCAAAGGAGCACTCTCTTATGCAATCATACCAGGGATTTGAACAGGGGCCGATCAGACCGCCCAGTGAAGCTTCCAGCCTGCTGCTCCGCGTGACCCGCAACTGCCCATGGAATCGCTGTACCTTCTGTTCTGTCTATAAGAAACAGAAATTTTCTCTCCGTTCTGTGGCGGATGTTATTGCGGATATCGATACTGTTCATCACTTCGCGACTGAATTACAGGGAGATTGCGGCTCCCGGGTTGAGCCGGCAGAGAACCTTTCACCGACAGAGTGGTCAGCCTTTGCAGCGGCTCGCAACTGGCTTGCAGATGGTATGCGCTCTATCTTTCTGCAGGATGCCGACAGCCTTGTGATCAGACCCGAAAACCTGGTTGCCATTCTGCGGCATATCAAAATGCGCTTTCCGCAGGTTGAGCGGATCACCTCATATGCCCGTTCCGAAAGCGTTGCCCGGATAAGCGACTCTCAGTTGGCGGAAATTGCGTCATCCGGCCTGAATCGGATTCATATCGGGATGGAGACCGCATCAGATACAATTCTGCAGATGATCAGGAAGGGAGCTTCAAAGGATAACCATATCACTGCTGGATTAAAAGCGAAAAATGCCGGGATAGAATTATCAGAGTATGTGTTGACCGGAATCGGCGGGCGTGAATTTTCACGCGATCATGCCATTGAAACAGCCGATGCCCTGAACCGCATCAACCCGGACTTTATACGTTTTCGCACACTGCACCTTGTGGATTCCGTAAATCTTTTCGCTGACAGCGAGTTATCCGGCTATCAATGGACTTCGGATATTGTTCAGGCAGAGGAGATACTGCTTCTGCTTAAAGGGCTTGACGACATAACCAGCAGGATCAGGAGTGATCATTCCTATAACCTTCTGCAGGAGATCGACGGCAACTTACCGGATGACAAGCCGCGTCTGATGGCAATACTGCAACATTTCATAGATCTGCCTCCTCGCAGTCGGACAATCTTCCAGGTTGGTAAACGCACAGGTCATTTTATGCAGATCAGTGATATGGAAATACCAGGCCGTCGGAAGCAGGTAGAAGAAATATGTCGACAATCAGGAATCACAGATGAAAATGTTGACGAGCAGCTCCATGATATGATTCAGAAACGGATGAGAAGCGGTATGCCCTATTGAAAATGGCAATATGCCTCCGAAAGCTGGTCAAAAAATTGGCACGTTCAATAGTTTGACGCGCCAGGAGGGTATGTGTATTGCGGCGGCATTAAGCGCGATACCTGCTGACAAACTGGCGGGCTGGCATTAACGGCACGAAAAATGCAGTATCAGGCGGTTCATACTTA
>CAYQMO010000243.1:0-5635 GCA_964418315.1 uncultured Geobacter sp.
AGCCATGAAATCCGCACCCCAATGAACGGGGTCATCGGCTTTGCGCAACTGCTTAAATTAACAGATCTGACCGAGGAGCAGCGTGATTATCTGGATACCATAATGGCATCATCCAACAACCTGCTGTCTCTGATCAACGACGTTCTCGACCTCTCCAAAATCGAATCCGGCAAGATTGAACTGGAACAGAGGGATTTCAGTCTGCGTGTCACTGTCAGCGATGTCATCAAAACCCAGGCATCACTGGCCCACATCAAAAGGATCAGCATAAAAACCGTCATTCCAGCCGAAGTGCCGGACAATCTGTGCGGTGACCAGCTCCGTCTGAAGCAGATCCTGCTCAACCTGATTGGTAACGCCATCAAATTTACTTCACAGGGTGGTATCAGAGTTTCGGTTAGCGTCAGCGAACGACACGGCAACATAGCGCTGCTGAAGATTGGTGTTTCAGATACCGGCATCGGTATCAGTCCCGAAGCCGTACGGAAGATATTTGAGCCATTCAGCCAGGCTGACACCTACACAACCAGGAAATACGGCGGTACCGGTCTTGGTCTTGCCATCTGCACCCGACTGGTTGATCTGATGGGTGGGAGTATCTGGGTAGAGAGTACAAAAGGGGTCGGCAGTACCTTTTTTATAGAGATTCCCTACCTTGTGAATGAGGCAATAATTGAGCTTTATGATGGCAGAATTGCTGATGACGCATCAACACTGTGGGACGGCCAGCCGCTGAGTGTACTGCTTGTGGATGACGTAGAGATAAACCGGAGGGTTGCGTCGGGTATCCTGCAGAAAATCGGTCTCAGCGTAACTGAGGCATGTGATGGGCGAGAGGCACTCCGGCAATGGGAGCATGGTGGTTTTGAACTCGTCCTGATGGATATCCAGATGCCGGTCATGGATGGTATTGCAGCTACCCGGACAATCCGGGAGAGAGAAAAGGAGAGCGGTCAGCGCATACCGATAATCGCTCTGACCGCCCGTGCATTGCGGGAAGAGCAGGAGAAGATACTCAGCGAAGGTTTTGACGGTTACGTTGCCAAACCGATCTTGATCGATGTCCTGCTTGATGAGATGAAAAAAGTGCTCGCTGTGTAAAGCGATTGAGGAGCAGCAAATGTCATTTGATCAAAACCTGAAAAATGTGCGCACCGAGTTAATTCACAGCATATTTACCGCACTGTCAATCCTGGGGCCGCTAGCGGTTATGGGGAGTCTTTCCAGAGCATCCAGCATAGGCTGGAAGCCGGTGATGTTTCTACAGGTTGCTGCCGCAATTCTGGTCTGCCTGGTTTCATTATTTCGCCACAAACTGACTCTTGGCTTTAAATCGGCCTGTTTTATCGGATTATTATTTGTGCCAGCAATAGGCGGAATTATCCAATTCGGGCTGCTGTCAACCATGATCATTTGCATGGCGGTCGCCCCCTCCTTTGCCTTGATGCTGTACGGTAAACGGAGTGCCATCATGGTCCTTGTCGCGGCAATCGGGTCATTCAGTCTGCTCGGAATACGCATAATATCTGAAGGCATCATACCTCCCGTAGAACTTGCGGCCTATATTGTATCTCCGTCTGCCTGGCTCAATGCAGCTCTTACTATGCTTCTCATTACCGGCTTGTTACTTTTTGCGCATGACAGATACAGCAGAAATCTCATAAAGGCACTGGAGACGGTACAACTACAGGAACAACTAAAACAGGAGCTGGAAAATCAGAAACGATTCAGTGAGATGTTTTACAGCCATAGCGCCGCAATGCTGCTGGTGGAACCGGACAGCGGCGCACTAATCGATGCGAACCTGGCAGCGGAAAACTTCTATGGATATTCCCGCGAGCAACTATTGGCTATGTACATACATGATCTGAATACTCTAAGCCCTGATTTAGCTAATATCGAGCGGCAAAAAGCGGTCAAGGGTGAGAAGAACAGTTTTACTCTTACCCACACACTTGCCAATGGAGAAATTCACCCTGTTGAAGTTCACTCGACACCTATTACCATCAATAACCAAACAGTTCTGTTCTCCATAATTCATGACATAACAGAACGTAAGCGGGCAGAGGCTGCACTGCTCCGCAGCCGAGACGAGTGGAAACGAACCTTTGACGCCATGGCGGATCTAATCTTCATCATCGATGACAAACAGAACATACTCAGAATCAACAAGGCTGCCAGTGACCTCCTCGGAATATCAGATGACGAGGCTACATCAATCCCCTGCTACGTATATATGCATGGTACGGATAAACCACCCGAATCATGCCCTCACGTCAAGAGCCTGAAAGACCACGATGAGCATCAGGTAGATACTCTGGTGGAGCGCCTTGGTCAGCATTATCAGGTAACCACAACACCTATTTTCGATGCCGATGGCAACTATGAAGCCACAGTGCATGTTGCCCATGACATCTCCATACGGATGCGCCATGAGCGTGAACTCGAACAGGCCCGGGAAGCGGCAGATGCAGCCAATCAAGCCAAGAGCGAATTTCTTGCCAACATGAGCCATGAAATCCGCACCCCGATGAATGGCGTCATCGGCATGATCCAACTCCTCCAGATGTCAAATCTGAATGAAGATCAGAATGAGTATGTCCAGGATTTGAAAGAATCCGGAAAGAACCTTCTGGCCATAATCAACGATATTCTGGATTTATCTAAGATCGAAGCAGGGTTCATCGTTATTGAACCGGTGGAATTCGACCTGACACAGTGTATTAACAGCGTTCTTCTGACACTTAAATCGCTGATTTTCAAAAAAGAACTCTCGCTTGATGTCGCTATAGATGACATTTCGTATTTACTGTGGGGCGACCAACTCAGGTTGAAACAGATACTCATGAATCTGATTAGCAACGCCGTCAAGTTCACGCATCAGGGGAAAATATCAGTCTTGGCACAGGTGGAAAATGAGGAGGAGACCACTGTAAGCGTTAAGATCTCGGTGCGAGATACCGGTGTAGGCATTTCTGACAATGCGTTGGAACTGATATTCAATCCTTTTGTTCAGGAGGATGGCAGCATTACCCGCAAATTTGGCGGTACCGGCCTCGGCCTTACCATCAGTCGCCGTTTGACAGAGTTGATGAATGGCGAAATTGCCGTCGAGAGCAAGAAAGGTGTCGGCAGTTGTTTTACCGTCACCCTGCCGTTTACAAAAGTGACACAACCGACTGATATGTCTATGGTATCAAAATATGCACCCCCTGTATGGAATGGACCGCCACTGAAAATTTTACTGGTTGAAGATAACCCGCTTAACGCCAAGGTCACGACAGCCCTCCTCGAAAAGCTGGGAAATAAGATCGCCGTCGCTGAAAATGGCGAAGAGTGCCTTGCGAAAATGACGCAGGAAAACTTTGATTTGATTCTTATGGATGTTCAGATGCCGGTTATGAATGGTGAAGAGACTCTTGCAGAGATTCGCAGAAGAGAAACAGGGCTGAAGCACCGGAACAACGTCATTGCGCTCACGGCTCACGCTTTAAGAGGGGAGGCGGAGCGTTTTCTGGATATTGGCTTTGACGGATATATTTCAAAGCCGTTTGACTTGGTAGAAGCGATAGCTGAAATGCAACGGGTATACGCTGTAGACCGGAATACTTTAGTAACTAAAGGGGAAAATTATGTTTAAACGCGCAAGAATACTGCTTGTCGATGACGAAGCCGTCAACATTAAGACCATCACAGCCGCCATTAATAACGAATTTGATGTTATCCCGGCGCTGGACGGTTTTGAGGCCATCAGACTTATTAAAACGGAAAATGTGGATCTGGTGCTTTTGGACGTTATGATGCCTGGTATGAGCGGCTATGATGTCTGCAGTCTGATTAAGGCGGAATCTTCCTTTGCCGATATTCCGGTAATTTTTCTTACGGCAATGGATTCAAGTTTGGGGGGGCGGCGTGGCTTTGAGGCCGGCGGCATAGACTATTTGATGAAACCGGTCGCCCCGGAGCTCCTTATGCTGAGGGTGAAAAACCATATTGAGCTGAAGTCACGTAATGATCAGGTGAAAGAGCAGCGGGATATGCTGGAACAAAAAAACAAAGAGCTCGCGGAAGCGAGACTCGCGGCAGATGCGGCTAATCGTGCCAAGAGTGAATTTTTGGCCAATATGAGTCATGAGATCCGTACCCCTATGACCGGTGTAATCGGTATGGCCAGTATACTTCTGGAAAGTGATCTGGCCCCGGAGCAGCGTGAAAACGCCGAGATTATCCGTAGGAGTGGTGAAAACCTGCTTGAATTGATCAACGACATTCTCGATTTTTCCAAGATTGAGTCCGGAAAAATAGAATTCGAGTATATAAACTTCAATCTGCTGCTGATGTTGGATGATATCAGGCGGCTACTGGCGTATCGGGCAGATGATGCTGGGCTTAAGCTGTCCTGTAGCATTGATCCGGCAGTGCCGCTGTTTCTGAAGGGTGATCCCGGCAGGATCCGCCAGGTTGTAACCAATCTGGTCGGCAATGCAATCAAATTTACCGAAAAAGGCTCCGTTACCGTTAACGCGTCACTTGTATCGGATCAGGATGGTGTATTAACAGTCAAGTTCTCGATTCGTGACACCGGGATCGGCATACCGGAATCCCGCATTTCGGCTATCTTTTATCCATTTACCCAGGTTGATGCTTCTACTACCCGTAAATATGGCGGCACCGGTCTGGGGCTGACCATCAGCAAACAACTGGTTGAACTGATGGGGGGGGAGATCGGTATTACCAGCGAGCTGGGAAAGGGTTCCACTTTCTGGTTTACTGCCCGGTTTGAGAAACAGAGTGTCGAAGCTTTAAAAGCCATACAGGATGAGGCCGAACAAGCACAGAAAAACATTCTCCTTTCTGTGAAAAAATTAGAGGACCTCACTGCACGTATCCTTTTGGCTGAAGATGATGCCATCAACCAGATAGTCGCACTTTATACGCTGAAAACGCTCGGTTGCACAGTCGATGTCGTGGAGGATGGGTGGCAGGCAGTGGATGCACTGTCGAAGGTCAGATACGATCTGGTATTGATGGATTGCATGATGCCGAACATGGATGGTTTTGAAGCAACTGCAACCGTACGCGATCCGGGCTCAAATGTGCTGAACCACAATGTGCCTATTATTGCGATGACAGCAAACGCAATGAAGGAAGATCGTGACAGGTGTATTGATGCCGGCATGGATGACTATGTTTCAAAGCCGGTCAAAAAAGAGCTGCTTGCCGCTGTCATTGAAAAATGGCTGTCACCCGTGGCACACCCCCTTGCGGGAGGGGATTGAGGGGTGGGGGAAGCAAATTATAACATTGCGATATTACAACAACTTCACCCGCCCCCTAACCCCCTGCCGTCAAGGGAGGGGGGATATTTTGGCATCAAAGTGATGACTACCAACAAATTTGTCGTAGACCCTTCCATAATAGATGGAATTACAAAAGAGTGATATAAAACAAAAATAAATTAATTAGTCTTCGGAAAATTACTTAACTCCATTCAATAAAAAGCGACAAAAGTTGCAAAAGCAACTTTTGTCGCACCTTCAATACCCTTTAATTTCAAGTCGTTACCTCTGATTTACTTTATTTGTCAACTAACGTCGCTTTTCTTTCCTCGAACGGCCATTTCGATTATTGCATC
>CAYQMO010000244.1:0-5537 GCA_964418315.1 uncultured Geobacter sp.
TTATGCTGCCTCGGCAATACCAACGATGGTTTCATCTTCCTCTTCCATAATGCCGAACTGCATCAGCAGCTCTTCCAGCTCTTCCATCTCCAACGGGGTCGGAATTACCAGCATCTTGTTATCGGCGATCTTCTGCGCAAGAGTCAGATACTCCTGTGCCTGCTGATGCTCCGGTGAATACTCGATAACAGTCATCCTGCGCAATTCTGCTCGCTGAACCTGATTGTCACGCGGTACGAAGTGAATCATCTGGGTGCCGAGACGGCGAGCCAACTCGGAAATCAGCTCATACTCCATATCCGTCTTTCTGGCATTACAGATCAGGCCGGCTAGACGAACCTTGCCGGAGGTGGCGTATTTGAGAATTCCTTTGGAGATGTTGTTGGCGGCGTACATGGCCATCATTTCTCCGGATGTAACAATGTAGATCTCTTCAGCTTTCCCTTCACGAATCGGCATGGCGAATCCGCCACAGACAACGTCACCAAGAACGTCATAGAAAACGAAGTCAAGATCAGGAGTGTAGGCGCCGTTTTCTTCGAGGAAGTTGATGGCGGTGATAACACCGCGACCGGCGCAGCCTACGCCCGGCTCTGGTCCGCCGGACTCGACACATTTAATATTGCCGTAACCGACTTTCATGACATCTTCCAGCTCCAGATCTTCAACCGTACCTAGTTCGCGTACCAGATCCATAACCGTATTCTGTGCTTTGGCGTGCAGAATCAGACGGGTTGAGTCCGCCTTGGGGTCACAGCCGACGATCATGACTTTCTTGCCGAGGGAGGCCAGGCCGGCCACCGTGTTCTGGGTTGTAGTTGATTTGCCGATGCCGCCTTTGCCGTAAATTGCTATCTGTCTCATGGTAATCTCCTTTTGCTCACCAATCTGCGAGCCTGTGGGGTTGTGATGGGGACAACAAAAAAGGCGCCCCATTTCTTTGAATGGAGGCGCCTTTGCCCGGTAGTCACTTTTAGTTTCACAACTGTGGGAAACTGTTGCTTACGGGTTACTTTGCATTGTCTGTGCCAAAAACAAAATATGAATAAAAAGAGCCAGATAGCATTAATTAGCGTTGCAATACATACAAACTTGAAAATGATAAACAGCAATAATGTGCTTTTGTATGGTGATAGTATGCTTAAATATTAATCAAATATCGGATGTATTTTCCTGAACAGACTCTTCCACACGCTGCAGCACATTCCGCAACAGATCAAAACTGTACGGTTTGTTGATCATTGCGGAAATTTCTTCGCGTGCTATCTTTGCAGTGATGTCAGCATCACTAAAACCGCTTGAGATTATTATTGGGAGTTCGGGCTTTAAATTTTTCAACTCGCGAAACAGCTCACAACCACCCATTACCGGCATATCCATATCTGTTATCACCAGTGAAATGTCGGCGATATTGTTATGAAACAGCTCCAACGCTTCCATGCCATTTGATGCATCTATCACCGTGTACCCCAGGTTTTCCAGCAGGGTTATGGCAATAGATTTAACATGTTCTTCATCTTCAACCAGCAAGATGGTGCCACTCCCCAGCCACTGTTCAGTAGCAACCTGCTTAAGTGACGACTCTGTGGCAGATTTTTTCAATTGAATCGGCAGATAAACGTAGAATGTTGTCCCCTTGCCTGATTCGCTGGTCAGTTGAATCGCACCGTTATGGGCAGTAATAATCCCCAGCACTGCCGACATACCGAGTCCTCGTCCGGTAAATTTTGTGGTATAGAACGGTTCGAAGACTCTTTTTTTGGTTTCATCATCCATACCACAGCCGTTATCTGTGACTTTAAGGGTTATATACTCGCCAACCGGCACACTTTTACCAAGGTAATCCTTCTCAAGCTCACCTTCTTTGATTTCTTTTTTTGTCAGAGAGATTTGAACTGTGCCCTGCGCTTCTCCGATGGATTCCGCTGCATTGATGATAAGATTCATGACAACCTGCCTGATCTGGCTATCGTCGCCGTTGATGGTTTCAATGTCTGGTGAAATACTGGAATTGATAACTACATTTTGTGAAATTGTCGTCTTCAGCATCTTGACCATTTCGTCGGTAATCTCACCAAGATTAATTTTTCCTTGGGTCATGGTTGATTTTCCGGCATATGACAACATCTGGCGACAGAGACCGGCAGCCCGTTCAGCAGCTTTTTCAATATTATCGATATTTTTCTCCACTGTTGCAGGTTTTATCTTTATCACAGCGCAATACCCGATAATGATGGCAAGAATATTATTGAAATCGTGGGCTATGCCCCCCGCTAAAACCCCAAGACTCTCCAGCTTCTGGATCTGGTTAAGCTGCTGTTCAAAGGCGACTTTTTCGGCATCGTTCCGAACCCGATCAGTGATGTCAAAACAGTAGCCGATATAGCCGGCAAAAATGCCGTCATCAAGTTTCGGGCGACCGACATCAAGAATCCAGCGGAATTCTCCGTCGAAGCGCCGCAATCGATATTCCATTTCAAACGGAGCACGCTGTGCGAAAGAATCCTGCCAGATGGTGACACAGCGCTCCAGGTCGTCAGGGTGTACCCCCTCTACCCAGCCGTTGCCGTATTCCTGCTCCATGGTGCGTCCGGTGAAGGCAAGCCAGGTGTTGTTGAACCAGTCACACAGAGCATCGGTATTGGCACGCCAGATGAGAGCCGGTGCTTCGGCCAGAATATTCAGGTAATAATCCCGCGCTTCGGCAAGCTTCTCTTCAGCCTGTTTTCGCACAGCTATTTCCTGTTGTAACTCTTCCGTACGCTCTTTCACCTTTTGCTCAAGTTCTTGATTAAGGCCAAGCACCTTCAATTCTGCCATCTTTATGGTAGTGATATCCGTGAAGGTTATGACGACACCCTCAACCTGGCCGGTCTCAATACGAAACGGCATGATACGCCTGAGCAGCCATCTGTTATCTCTGGTCTCTTCTTCATGTTCAACAGTGATACCGTTCAGCAGGACGCGGCTGATTTCAGCCAGCATCTCTTCCTGATGTGAGAGGTGATAGGCGATATGATCAATCGGACGACCGATATCCTGCGGCAACAACTTGAAGAACGCTTCAATAGCAGGATTATATTTGCGGATACGAAGCTGACGGTCAAGGAACACTGTGCCGATATCGGTACTTGCCAGCAGATTTTCATGGTCATTATTAAGCTGCTTCAGCTCGATATTTTTGCGTTCAAATTCCGAGTTTACCGAGTAGAGTTCCTCGTTGACCGAGTGCAGCTCTTCATTCGTACTTTGCAGCTCTTCGTTGGAGGCCAGCAGTTCTTCGTTGGTTGCCTGAAGCTCCTCATTGCTGGTCTGCAACTCTTCAACAGTGGTCTGCAAGCTCTCGCGAGTTGATTGCAGTTCCATTTCAAGGTCAGCGATATGCTGACGGAAATTGTTAACCGCGTCAAAATAGATGTCACTGTTATCCGGTTGGTCTGAAGTGAGCTGCAACTCGGTTGGGCGAACACGCTCAAAATAGACATGGTAATGGGTGGTGTGGTTCTTTTCATCAGGCAACGGCGAGACGTGCAGATCTATCAGGAACTCGCCATCACCCCGTTTAATCCGGACATTGCGGGTGATAACAAGTTGGCGGGTAGAGTCAGCCCTTTGCAATGAGGTGCTAAGCGCGATATGCAGATTATCCTCTGCAAGTGCAAGAATATTGTTTTCCGCCCTCCCCTCCGGCATTTTCAGATATTCAGCCACGTTGCCAAAATAGTGAATGATATGACGACTCTCGTTGAGAAGTATCCCTGGTGGAATATGGCGGCGCAGCAGGGTGTCATAATCTGCAAGAATCTGACGGTCAATGGTGACCGTACGGCTGACGCCGGACTGGAATGGCGTAACCGACAAAAGAGGTTCCTTGCGCTCCAGATGGTTTACGTCGAGATTGAGCGCAAGCTTGAGATCGCGAATTTTTTTGTACATTTTGTGCTGGTTGGCAACGACATCGAATTCGTTGACAAACTGCCCAAGTCCCTCGCTGCTGCCGAGGAAGAGAATACCATCGATTTTAAGGGCAAAATGAAACAGGGCGATCACCCGATCCTGCACCTCCGTATGGAAATAGATCAGCAGGTTGCGGCAGCAGACAAGGTCTAGACGGGTGAAGGGGGGATCGCTGAGCAGGTTGTGCGGAGCAAAAACTACCAGTTTGCGCAGTTCCGAAGTAACCCGGAACCGGTCATTCCCCTCCTTTTTGAAATAGGCATTCATCCGTTCCGGGCTGACATTGGCCAGCTTGGCCCGGTCGTAGACCCCCTGTGCAGCAAAATCGAGCGAAGTTTTATGGACATCTGTTGCAAAAACAGTAATTTTGCCCATAAAACCAAGCTCTTCAGCTTTTTCTGCCAGTAGGATCGCCAGAGAATATGCCTCTTCTCCGGTGGCACAGGCAGCAGACCAGACACGCAGATCTTCACCACGATGCAGATTGGCAAACAGTCGGGGAATTACCTCCTGCTCCAGAAACTGAAAAGACTGTTTATCGCGGAAAAATTCCGTAACGCCAATCAGCAGATCCTTATAGAGCAGTTCAAGCTCGCTCAGATCGCCTGACACGATGGCAGCATAGTCGGAGACTTCCGGAATCTGGCGGAATTCCATGCGGCGGCGGATGCGCCGACCGACCGTAGAGCCTTTGTATTTGGAAAAATCAAGATTGTAGCTGCGACGCAGCAGAGCGAATATTCCGGCATACTCCCCCTCATCTTCAAATATTTCCAGCTCGTTATGCATTCTGGTTCTGACGGCAAGCGGGCTGATGGCGTATTCCACCAGAATGCGCGGAATCCGGTTCGGTGCCAGAATGAAATCGCAGACACCGGTGGCAATGGCATTGCGCGGCATGCCGTCAAACTGGGCGGATTCGGGAGCCTGGACAACAACCAGCCCCCCTTTTTTGTTGATTGAGATGATGCCTCTGGAACCGTCGGAACCGGTGCCGGAAAGCACGATACCGACGGCCCGGTCTCCGGCGTCTTCAGCAAGAGAGTTAAAAAAAATGTCGATAGGAAGTTCAAACGTATGCGGGCTGATGATCTTTTCCGTCAGATAGAGTTTATCTTTGCTGATGGTCATATGTGTTTTCGGCGGTATAAGGTAGATACTGTCCGGAGCCAGTTCAATGCCGTTGGTAACGCGATGGATCGGCATTGTGGTATGGCGCGACAGCAGGTCGTCCATGAGGCTTTTGAAGTCCGGCGAGAGGTGCTGAATGACCACAAACGCCATACCGGTATCAGGAGCCATGGAGTCAAAAAACTGTTCCAGAGCACTCAAGCCGCCTGCAGAAGCTCCTATGCCGACGATGTATGAAGGTTTGATTGCAGCGGTGTCAAAGGCATCCGATACTGGGAATGTGTCAGTGGTTGCTACAATACTCATAACGTAACTCCTTTACAGCGTACGGCGCTGGCCGATGTTCATTCATAAAAAAACAGACTGATGATCATCAAAAAATACTTTTATGTCAAGCATTAAACCTTATTTTTATGGTTATAATTTAATAGGTTAGCCAATAACAGTGT
>CAYQMO010000245.1:0-5501 GCA_964418315.1 uncultured Geobacter sp.
GCCGACTTTCAAGCAGGATGACGAATATCTCGCCTGGTGCCTTCAATTTTGCCAGGAACAGAAAGTCGGACTGTTCATCCCCGCTCGCCGGGCATCATTCCTTTCCTGTCACGCACATCTCTTCGAGGAAGTCGGCACACGCATTGCCGCAGTCTGTCCAGACGAATTCCACCAAACCATCGACAACAAAGGGCTCTGCTACGACTACTGCCGTGACCATGGGCTTCCGATTCCAGACTATCGGATTGCTACATCCATTGAACAGTTTGATGAGGCCTACGCTCTGTTGAAGGCGCGACACCCGCGAGTCTGTTTCAAGCCTTCTGTATCTGTTTTCGGCCTCGGTTTCAAGGTACTCACCGAAAAGGGTCGGGAAATTGACCGACTCCTGAACGGCGACGTATATAAAATCGGACTGAACATTGCCCGCCTGATTTTCGGAGAACAGCCGTCCTTCCGTGAACTGATGGTGATGCAGTATCTCGAAGGGAGCGAGAGGAGTGTTGATTGCCTTGCCGAACAGGGAAAACTTCTGCGCCATGTCATCAGGAAAAAATCGGGGAATCCGGGTGGTGCCCAGATTCTGGAAGAAAATGCTGAAATCAGTGCTCTGGCAGAAAAACTTACCACACTCTTCCGTCTGAATGGACTCTACAATATCCAGTTTCGGGAAAGCGGCGGTATCCCCTATCTGCTTGAGATCAATCCCCGCATGTCCGGTGGGGTTCATTACACCAACCTCTCAGGACTCAATCTACCCTACTGGGGAATTTCTCACGCCCTGGGTCTCTGCACAGTGGAAGAAATCCCATTCCCCATTCCCGGCGCCAGGGTTGGTAAGGCAGACATCGGGGTTTTGTTATAAATGCTGCCTTGTCTTGACGTCAGAGTTGAACTCCCCTGCGGTCAACTGGACATCCGGGTCGATAGCTGGCGCATTGAGCTGGACAGACTTTGCGGCTACGCCTCGCGCCAGAACCGGAAGCGGAGTTTCCTCTTTATCAGCAAGGTGCTCGGCAAGCATTGGCCGTTACGCCCAGCCGCGATGCGTGAGGTTTATCGTCTCCTGGCGGAAGACCTGACGGATCTTCCGGGACCAGTTTTGTTCATTGGAATGGCGGAAACAGCCACCGGCCTTGGTCAGGGTATTTACGATTCCCTGCTCCACCTGACAGGACGAGAAGACATACTCTTTATTCACACGACCCGCTACCACTCATCCCGGCGCACAGCCTTTGATTTCCAGGAAGTTCACAGCCACGCAACAGACCAGATTCTCTATCTTCCAGAAACAGCCGAAGGACAACGGATATTCGCCAACGCAGCCTCACTGGTGATCGCTGACGACGAAATAAGCACCGGCACCACAGCCCTTAATCTCCTTTCCGCTTACCGGTGCGGCAACCAGTCATTGAGAGAAGCACGCTTCGTCAGCATTACCAACTGGCTCCAAGCGGAACGCGAAAATGAGCTGCAGAAATCAGCCAGCCCAGTCAGAATTGGATATGCACAGTTGCTTAAAGGCGTCTTCACCTTTACCATTTCGCCGGAGTTCAGCATCGACGAAGAGATCGACGTACGAGGAGGAACTGAGCATAAGGATCGATTCTTTTCTGCCAACTGGGGGCGCTTCGGCATCCAGGGCATCCCGGAGTTCGACTTCCCCCGGATGACCGCTGACTGCGACTTTTCCTTCGAAGATAGAATCCTGGTTCTAGGTTCAGGTGAATTTGCCTACCCCCCGTTTCTTCTCGCCGAGTATCTGGAAGGGTGCGGCTATGATGTACACTTTCAGTCCACTACCCGCTCTCCAATCATGCCGGGCAACGACGTGCACTCCCGGCTTTGTTTCAAAGACAACTACGGTGATGGTATCGCCAATTTTGTCTATAATCTCCGGCGTGATGATTACACCCGGATCATCATCTGCTACGAAAATCCGTCACTGCCAACTGATCATCTCCTCCCAGGTATTCTGGGGGCAAAGCCTCTGTTCTTCCATAAAGGAATTCGATGAAACCGTGTCTCTTTCTGGATCTTGATGATACAATTTTCCAGACCTTGCGCAAATGCCCTCCGGGGGCATGCCTGGAAAATGCGGCCAGTGGTCGTGACGGCGCTCCGCTCTCCTTCATTACCAGTAACCAGTCGGCACTGTTCCGCCTGTTCTCCGAAAATATGCGAGTTATTCCGACTACCGCACGCAGTTTCGGCGCATTCAAACGGGTACACCTGAATTTCGAGCATGGTGCCATCCTGGACTACGGCGGTGTAATTTTAGATAATGCGGGAAATCTGGATATGGAGTGGGACGCTGACATCAGGGGGAAGAGTGCGGGGGTCAGCAGTGCCATGACAGAACTTTTCGGGGAGATAAAAGAATATTCACGCCGCCTGGACATTCCAATCTCGCTCAGGATAATCTGCGATTTTGACTTGGAGCTCTATATTGTCATTAAGCAGCCAGAGGCTGACATCTCTATTCTGGAAGAACTGCATAGGAACTGCGTGCTGCCGCTGGCTCCAACTAATTTTTATGTCCATTTCAATGATAACAATATAGCCGTCATCCCCCGGTTTCTCAACAAGGCCCACGCGGTGAAGTTTTTCATAGAGGAGCGGCTTCGGAGGGGTGATGAAGACCTGTTGACTATTGGTATGGGTGACAGTTTTTCTGATCTCCATTTTATGGGTTTGTGTGATTATCTTATTACTCCGTCAACTTCGCAGATAAGCAGGAGTATCCTTTGAACTGCGTCGCCAGCGGCAGCTACCCCGCCGATGACGTTCTCTTTCTGCTGAAGGAAGTCCGGATGCCGGCCTTGGAGATCGGGGAGAAAGAGCGGCTGATACAGTCTGGGGAGCGGCACTACAGCGAAATGATCAGCCCTGAGCGGGCGCCGTCATTAGCATATCTGCGGCTGTTTCATGAGGCATGTCGCCAGAACAACCGCCGCTTCTGTACAGACCTGATACGCCTCGCGCGTCATATTGCGGCGTCTGTTACCTGCGAGATCACCATTGTGTCTCTGGCACGTGCCGGTACCCCGGTGGGGGTGCTTCTGAAACGGATTCTGGAGAGCTGTTGTTGCCGGAGCGTCCGGCACTACTCCATCTCGATTATCCGTGACCGCGGAATCGACGCCAACGCACTGCGCCACATCCTCTCCAACGAGCAGAGGGATCCCGCCGGTATAGTCTTTGTCGATGGCTGGACCGGCAAGGGTGTTATCGCCTCAGAGCTCTTCCGCTCGGTCAGTGCCTTTAACGAACAGGAGGGCTGCTCGCTTCCTACTGCGCTCCATGTTGTTGCCGACATATCCGGGACCGCTGCAGTTGCGGCAACTTATGAGGATTATCTGATCCCTTCGGCAATTATGAACGCCATCGTTTCAGGCCTGGTCAGTCGTTCTATCCTTAACGCCGAATACATCAGCCAGGATGATTTTCACGGTTGTGTCTATTACCGGGAGTTCGAGGCGATCGACCTGTCCCGCAGCTTCGTTAACGACGTCATGGGCTTTGCTCACGGACTGTGGCTGGAGCTTGCCACGGAACCGCCGCTTCTCCACGCTAACGCCAAAAAGGATCATCTGCGCCGGGAAAGTATGGCCTTTTTGGCCGGAATTGGAGAGCGTTACGGTGTCTGCAACATAAACCATATCAAACCGGGAATAGGGGAAGCGACCCGCGTTCTTCTCCGCCGGGTGCCACTTCTCATCCTGCTTCGGGATGAAACCATGCCGGAGGTAGCACACCTGCTGCACCTGGCTGCTGAGAAAAACGTGCCGGTAGAACAGGCTCCGGCTCTCCCATACAATGCTGCGGCAATTATCGCCGATCTGTGAGAATGCAAAACAAATCTAACAACGCTGATCTTCATCAGGAAAAACTGAGGGTAACAGATGAAAAAAATGAAATTTGTCCAGTTGGGTGCTTCACTGTATGTTCCCAGCAACAGAAGCGACTTGGGAGCAATTGCCAACCGCGCCAAATATGCCAATCTCCGTTCGGTAATATTCTGCACCGAAGACAGCCTCAAGGAGAAGGAAGTCCCTGCAGCGCTGGATAACCTGGCGACGACCCTTCTGAATATGGAAGCGGATGACCGGCTGCTTCGCTTCATCCGTGTCAGAAACCCGCGAGTTCTTTCCCGCTGCCTGCAGATGGACGGTATCCGCAAGATCGACGGTTTCGTCCTGCCTAAGATCACCCGGAGCAATATCGACGCATACTGGTCCCAGTTCAACGAAACAGACAGGTTTGATGTGATGCCTACCTTGGAAACTCCCGACATTTTTGACATGAATGAGATGATACGCTTTCGTGATCTCCTTCTCCATGAGAGCTATCGTCGGCGAATCCTGTCGCTGCGCATTGGCGGCAACGACCTGCTCAACCACCTCTGCCTGCGCCGTCTCGCCGCCCATACGATATACAGTACCCCGCTCCGTATGACCATAGCAATGATGGCTGCCACCTTCATTCCGGCTGGCTTTAACCTGACCGGGCCGGTCTTCGAAGCACTGAATGACTCCTCCACACTCAGCCGGGAGGTGACAGAAGACCTGCAGCACGGCCTGCTTGGCAAGAGCGCAATTCATCCCGACCATGTGGCGATCATTGAAAACCACTACCAGGTTTGTCGCCAGGACATGGAGATGGCCGAGGCAATCATGGATCAGAATTCTCCGGCGGTTTTCGGCATGCATGGTCAGATGTGCGAGCCGGCTACACACAAGAACTGGGCGAAACTGATCATCGAGCGGGCCAGAGAATACGGGGTGCTCTAAGGAAATAAGGAAAACTGGCGCCATACAGGAGGAGACTCCCGGTACTCAACCTGATGGCGTTTATATTTGCTTTACACGAGTAAGCAGGATAGTATGGCGAGTGAATAGTGCGGTAATGTAGTCATTTTTTAAAAAACAATAAATTCTAAAGGAGGGTATGAAAATGGGTTTTTGGGATGATATGAAAAACAAGGCGGGTGTTTTGAGTGATGGGCTGAAAACAAAGGTTGATCAATTCAAAAATGCTGAATTTGCGGCGGCGGCGATGGCGACGTGTGCAATGGTTGCTGCGGCGGATGGAACAATCGATGCGGCTGAGCGTAAAAAAGTAGCTGGTTTTATTATGAGCAGCGATTTGCTGAAATCATTCGATGTTGCAGATTTGCAATCTAAGTTTAATTATTATTGCGATAAACTTCAGGCTGATTATGACTTCGGAAAAATTGAAGCGATTCAGGTCGTCGGCAAACTGAAAAAGAAACCGGATCAGGCTCGGGCTGTTCTCCAGGTTGGCATTGTCATTGGCGGATCAGACGGCAAATTTGATGCTACTGAAAAGGCTGCTGTTCGTGAGCTGTGCTATGCTTTAGCTATAGATCCCGCAGAACTCGGCGTCTAATTCGCAGTTGCAATCAAGATTATACTTATTTCATGGCAGACCCTAAAGGTTTTTAAAACCTTTAGGGTCTATAAAATGTCATCTTGAAA
>CAYQMO010000246.1:0-5490 GCA_964418315.1 uncultured Geobacter sp.
AAAAGGAGACATAGACATGACAATCACAAGAAGAGTTTTAGAAGGAAACGAGCGCATAACTTACCCTGCAACAATCTTTGGTATTCACTTCCATCGCATCGAGTCTTTTGTTTTCACGATGGCACGGCAACTGTCGCAGTCCTACGACGGTGGCTACTGGTTTTTCTATGAGCTTTCTAATGGTGGCTTCTACATGGCACCGGATTCTGACACACCCTTTTGTGTGGTCTGCATGAATGGCTACGAAGGTGCACTTTCTGCGGATGGGCTTGGCGTTACTTCTTGTCTGTATGCCTATAGCCATTTGTCGTTCTCGGAAGAGCTGGAAGAGATTTGTGGGGAAAATTTTCACATGCTCCGTGAGTATGCATTAACATTACCCGAATGTAAGACAATCCTATCCGCTATAGATTGACCCACATGGAGGCGGTGCAGTAGCGGAAACGGCGGTCTGGGTGACCCGGCGGCGGCGCGAGGGGGCAGCGAGTGGCACCAGACTGCTCCAGATTGGGCCGACTGGGGCGGAGCCATGACCTTCCCCAGGGCTGGTGGCGGGTCGGCGGCAGGACAGGCAGTATGGGCGAGGTTGCCAGTGGTGGGGGTAGCAGGTGGTAGCAGATGCGCGTGAATCGGCGCCGGTGGATGTCAGGAAGCTGGTGCGTGGTGCAGATCATCGATAGACACCAGCTTCAGCGGCTATGTGCATTTTCTGCCGCCCCTCCCTCCCCCTGACTACAGCGACCAAGAGCTACCTTCCAATCTGGGGGGGCAATCATCGGGTGGCAGCAGTTGTGGAGGGGTGGTAGCAGGCAACTTCGCGCAAATCCTCGCCGGTATTGGCCGTGCGAGCTGGTGGAGGCTGGGGGTAGCAGTTTTCCGGCAAATTCCGGTTGGCGGTTCGGTCGGCTCAACTGAATACACAACCCAAAAATGAACCGGCTCTTTTTGCTACCCCCTGCCTCCCCCTCAGCGGTATCTTGATGAAAACATAGATGTTTTAGGTCGAAAATAAGGGGGTAGCAACTGGTGGAGCAACTTCAGTCCTACCCCCTCTTCTTTATCGACTCACTTTAGGCCTATAACGTTTTGAGTTGGAGCCTTTGTCAAAAAATTCCATATCAACCTGACCGGTTTCAGCGAGATGGGACATGCAATATCCGGCATATCTTCTTATCCAATACGCATAGCGCTTCCATTGGTTTTTTTTGTCGGCTTTGATGAAAATGCTTTTCAGTTTGTATGCCCGATCTGCTCTTAAGTCAGCCAAGGTCTCGGTTACAACCTCGTACACCATTTTGAAAATCCAGAGCGGTGAAGCCTTCTTATTGGTGTAAAGATAAATTATATTGTTTTCTATCACTTCTGTGTTGTTCAGCATATTCTTTCCTCACTAAATTGATTGTATGTATTACCCGTCACTGAGCGGGTTGGAGAGGCAGATTCTATGTTGGTTATAAGGGGGGGCAGCAACAACCTCAGCCGCTACCCCCCATTGTTTTTAATATATATTGTTCTGGTTTCTCGATGAGTATGAACCTGCGTGCTGTTTCAGTGGAATCCTATACTTGTAGATTCCGTGCAGTTTTTTAGGTTCTCCGAACAGTTCCCGCAATATGGCGGCGCACTCTTTTGCTTTGGCATTGGATGGGGTCTTATTGCCCAGCATCACGAGAACTTCCGACGCCGTCATTGCGGGGTTGTTTGCATAGCCGACAAGATCCATATCGACTAGCGCCAAAATCTGCTCCTCGATGACGCTGAAAGCGCGATGATCCTTGTTGCGTGAGTTTAGCAATGCCTCTTCGTGCTGATCCAGCCACCATTCCTTGCCGTTATGATAGTCAACAGCAAGTTGAGCGAACAGTTGTTGCGTGTCAATTGTGTGTTTATAGTCAACCTTGATAACCGGTATTACCCACCAGCGTGTGTTACCGGTACTGTCAATCAGGAAGTCCTCTTTGTTTACCGATGCGAAAAATACCGTTTTTCGTGCGTACTCTGATTCGGCTCTTGCGTACGGACGCCGTATCTTGTCGGCATCGCCGGTGAGGAAGCCTTTGAGCCTCGAAACATCTTTTTTAAAGGAACTATCGAGTTCGCCCAATTCTACCAGCCAGTGGCTAACAGCTTTAAGAATCGAGTCCTTGCTACCTACATCGAGACAGTGATCTACGACTACCACATCATCCCTCAATATGTCATCAGTGACCAATGCCTTGAGCCAGCTGGTTTTGCCTAAACCTTGTGTTCCCTGGAAAGTCAAGACGCCGCGACCTTTATACCCACTCGCCTTGAGTGCTGCCGCAACTGCACTTAGTAGCCACTTGTTGATCAGTATTTTTTTTAGATAAGCCGGATAGTCTGGGCGCTCCGTTACCGTGGCGTAGATATCGGCTAGTCGATCCGTTCCATCCCACGGTTTACTGCAAATCCAGTCCGCAACAGGGTTATAGGTGTTTCGATCCGCTATTGCAGCCACATAATCCGGCACTCGGTTGGCTGATATGCCGTTCAATGCTGCGAGGCTGACTATATGAGTCATCGAAGAATTACAGACATTATCGGTGCATCCGCTGAGCCCAGGGATATTTGCCTCGAACCGTTTCTTGATCGCATTGTAGCGAGGCGTGATACCGTATCCAGTCATCATGTGCTCAATGTTTGCAAGAGTTGCAGGGATTGTGCTTGACCCCGGTTTTGGTTGATGAGGAAAGGTCAGCGGATCCAGCGGTTGTGGGCGATCGATAGAGAATACCTGCTTGCTTACTGCTACCGGCATTTGTTCGTGGTGTTCCGCTGTTGATACCGGAGTTGATTGCAGTTCCGGTATCGTTTGTAGTGCTGTGGCTGTTTCAGGTGCTGATATTATTTGTAGTGCCGGTATCACCTTTGGAACTAAAGTTGGCACTGTTATTTTTTGCTTTTCCGGTACTGCAGTCGGCACTGGATTTGTGGTTGGTGCCGGAACTAGCCGAAGTTTAGGTATTTTCAGATGGCTCGTGTCGTTCGTGCGAACGGGCTCATCTGAAAAGGTTTTGTTACTTAATTGCAGCGACATAAACACCTCTTTCGATTTGATGTTGTGGCATTTATCCGCTCGATTACAATTTACGTTCAAGGCTCTGCGTCACTTCCTGTCAAAAACCTCCTTTCGTTGTATTTGACGCGGTAGCCTTTTTTAACAGGCGCATTTATCTGATGGTTGTTTTTGAATGTCGGACAGGATTATTGATCCTGTGTAATGTGCTTTGTGTAGGCAATTTTTTTATATCCTAGTGAATCAACTTTCAGTCATAATTTTAATAAACTGGTTTTCTCACTTTAATAAGGTCGAATTTTACGTGACTGTTTTATGCACTTTACGCCTTATGATTTATGATTAGCCTCAGATAAATGCGTCCACCTGTTGAAGCTTATAAAATTGTCAAAGAGCTGCGATATCAAGCCGTTACCTGTACAAACTACATCATGTAATTTTATATTTCAAGCATTATTTTTATGTTGCAGCAATTTTATTTGTACTATTATTTACCCACGTGCTATTAGTGTATCTTCATTAGTGTACAGCTCGCCGGATTCGGCTCAAGCGGCGGATTTTGCTACCCCCTGCCGCCCCCCCCCCCATCTGCATATTGCCACGAGGTGCCGCAACCGCCACGCCCCATGCCCTCACCCATCACGGCACTCCAGTTGCTCCGACTGCGTACCCTCTCAGCCAAAACTGGTGCCCTCTCCGGTGCCGACCCCGCTGTACCCGGCGCGATTTCCAACGACGAAATTCCCGACGCGTACCAGTATCTTACCGAAGCCATCCGTTCCTGCCATACAGAAAGCACACATTCCTGAAAACAGCTCCGTTTTTCCTCAAAAGTACCAGTATTTCCCCGGAGAAAATCTCAAGCAACCATAGAAACATGCCCCAGAAGGGCTTACTACAGAACTGCACTTGCTAGTAATGCAGGTGCGGTAATAGGAGACTGCAATGCAGACAGACAGAAGATTAGTATTCTCTAAGAAAGTGATTGAGGCGTTACCAGCACCAGACCGTAGTAGCAAGGCACGGGAATGCGAGTACAGCGACATCACTGCCGGATTGAAGTTGCGTATCAGTAAGAATTCCCGCCGCTTCTTTCAGTTCCGCTACTCCTTCAACAAAAGGAAATTCTGTATCAGCATCGGAGAATTTCCATCGATCTCTGTTGAGGACGCACGGAAGATCACCAACGAGTACAAACTGCTGATAGCAAAGAACATCAATCCTGCCACGGAAAAGAACAAAGTCAAATCCGATCTACGCTTCTCGCAGTTCTATCCTATGTACTACGAGTTTGTACGGCACAGAATCAAAACACATCTGGATCAGAAGTGGCGGATGGATCATCTACTGAAATTGTACCCGGCTTTTTCGAGGACTCCACTTTCAGCAATCTCTAACAAAGACATAGCCCTGATACATGTACGGGAAAAGGAACGCACCAGTGCCACGAATAGCAACCATTTGCTCTCGGTGCTGCGTACCATGATGAACATTGCCGTGCATTGGGGCTTGATCGAAAAGAATCCCTGTACTGGAGTGTCGAAATTCCACGAAGGGCCAATGAGGGAACGGTATCTTTCCGCTGAGGAGTTGCCACGATTCCTGAAGGCACTGGCTGAAGAGAACGATACGCTATCGAAAGCCGCCATATTGCTTCTTCTGTACACAGGATGCAGGCGGTCTGAAATCCTCTGCATGAAGCACGACCAGATTAGGCTGGACGAAGGGAAGATATACCTACCCCTGACTAAGAATGGAAGAAGTAGAGCGGTACTATTGAATCAGAAGGCATTTGAAATTCTCCAGGATCTTGTGGCCAGAAAAAATGATACAGAGAGGACAAGGAATAGCCAGTTTGTATTCCCTTCGCGGCAGGGTACTCGAAAGTGCCATCTGTATGATCTACGCGACCCGATCGACAGGGTATGTGCCATTGCCGGTATCGAGAATTTTCGGTGCCACGATCTGCGCCATACCTATGCGAGCCTGGCTGTGTCCAGTGGAGCAGACCTGTATGCCGTCCAACGCCTGCTTGGCCACAGCGACATTAGTATGACTCAACGATACGCCCATCACTCTAGCCACGATCTTCGTATTGCCTCTCAGGGCGTAGTTGCACTGATCGAACAACAGATAGCCGCCTGAAGACCGGTATGGTACCGGCGAGACCGGAGAGCGTAAAGTGAGGCATACTGAGCGACTGTGTAACCGCGCAACTGGCACATAGAGATGTGTAGTATTCTGTCGTACCGGAGGGGCACCGGAGAGAGGCTGTTAGAAACAGAAAGACCTGGCCATTGGTAGTAGCCAGATCAGTCTATGTAGCTGGAAAATGTATGGTATTTTGCTCCCGAAGCAGGTGCGCTACCAGGCTGCGCTACATCCCGAGGAGCGGCTCTTTTAGCACCAGCATGGAGTTTCTGTCAAGTGGAAACCGATAGGGAGGACCGGAG
>CAYQMO010000247.1:0-5470 GCA_964418315.1 uncultured Geobacter sp.
ATCTCTTCAATCTCTTTGTAAGCTATTTTTACACAGTCAGGGCAGATACCGTGACTGAATAATATGTCGGAATGCTTCGATAAATATGACTCCAACTGGTTCCAGTATCCCTCGTCGTTCCGTATTTTTTTACAATAAGAGCAGATGGGAAGTATGCCGCTTAAGACCTTTATTTCGGCCAGTGCATTCTGAAGTTGCAAAATCAATTTCTCCCGCTCCTCATCAGACTTTTTACGTTCGGTAATGTCACGGGCAACACCGTGGGAAGCTACTATGTCGCCATTCTCATCACGTATCGGTGAAGAAAGCACCTCCACGCAAATAGCGCTTCCGTTTTTACACAACAGGGAAGTTTCAAAGCGTAACAGTCCGGTTATAATGCCTTGTTGTTCATTAGTCTGACGGCTTCTGTTTATCTCATTCAGGCGGGCTGCATCCTCCGGATTCATAAAATCAGTAAGACTCTTGCCGAGTACTTCGTCTTTCGAGTACCCCCGCAGCCGTTCATCAGCGGAATTTACGAATGTAATTGTGCGGTCTGCTCCAAGCTGCCAGATAATATCGGCTGAGTTTTCTGCAAGAAAACGATATTCACTCTCGCTTTTCTTAAGTGCCAGCTCCCTTTCGGCAAGTCGTTTCGCCATCTCATCGAAAGCGAGCCCCAAGTCTCCGAGTTCGCCCCCTCGAACCTCATCCGCGACACGGATATGCAGGTCGCCCAAGGCGATATGCTTGGAAGCGTTCTGGAGGAGGATTAGCCGATGCACGATGATACTTCTGCTGATATAGAGAGCCAGGCTAACTATCAGCACCAGGCTGACGGCCATACCTGACATGTTGCGGTACATAGTTGCATTAGCCTTTTTGAGCACTGCTTCAACCGGGATTCCGCCACGAATATAGGCGAAAGGGGGATGATCTGCAGAAAGGCGGATCTTCCGGTATACGGCGCTCCGCTTGACGCCATCGTTTGATACCGCAGCAAAATGGCCTTCGTCAGGTCCATTTTTCATCAGATCAAAGTAGTGCTGACGATCCTTTTTTCCGATATATTTCTCACGATCCAGTGTGCGGTAGATAAATACGCCGCTATGGTCAAAGAGGCCGAATGATGTGCCGGGGGGGATCGTCCCGACCTTGAACAGTTTGTCCAGGTATTCGAGCTGCATGGCGAAGAGGATGGCACCATCCGGCCTGCCTGTGTCATCTGTCAGTGGATAGGCGAAGTTTAAAAGCGGTTTTCCGGAAACTTTCCCGATAGCATACTCGCCTGGCGAAAACTTCCCTGTTGCCATTGCATCTTTGAAGGCTTTCCGGTCGGCCAGATTCACCTGTTTGCCCGTGGGTGACGTGTTGGTCCAGGATGTTCCTGTCCGGTCAACAAAGATTATATTCCCGTAAAGCGGATATTTCCGATTCAGATCAGCCAGCAGTTGATTAAGGCTTTCGCTGTTCCGCTCACGAACTTCAGGGAGAAGGGATAGCATTTCCATCATCTGGCGGGATGCTTCCACCTTGCTCAGCAATTCCGAGGCGATGTTGTTGACAAGGAGCTCCGAATCCCTGCGGGTGACGTCGAGGGCATTGTCCCGATCCTGCAATCCGGCATATATGATGATGCCGATGGCAGGGAGTGTCAGAAGGAATGTCAGAAGCAGGATAATTGTCTGGGTCGACAGCGTTTGAAGCCATTTCATGGTGCGCCAGCCTTTCTTAAAACACTCCCTTTTCATTTAGAAATGCACCGTACTTTCTATCTTCTTCCAATATATGTCGGATGACCCAGTGTTCCATGAAATTCATATAGCTGGGCTTATCCGGCACATCGCCGCTTAGCAGACGATCAACATATTCTGAAACTTGCACTGTCAGTTCGCTATGCTTCTTAGCATGTAGTACCAGTTCAGGATAGCTGTAAAGCTCCATCAGCTTCTCCTCCGCTACAAAATGATAACGGGTATATTCCACCAGTGCGCCCAGAGCGCCGGCAAGAGAGTCACGTTCTGTCATATTTTCAAGATGTTGTCCAATCGTGTTGGCAATTTCCAGGAGACGTCGGTGATGCCCGTCGAATTCAGCCACATTAATGGCAACAGAATCACTCCAGACAAATCCATTTGCCTCGCCGCTATGAACGACACTCGCAACTTTATGCTGGTAACTCTCAAGGATTTTCCATCTTATTATTGGAACATTCTTCAAGAGATCACCATCTATCTGTACCGTTGTCGTCTCTTTAAACGCACGGAGGTAATAAAGCCCCGGAAGGTTGAGGAACGCATCCTCTTCGCCGAAAAAATCGCCTATATTGAGAGCGTCCAGAAACTTGCCTCCAGCCGTGCGCTCAACTTGACCGTAACGGATAATATTCATCACCTTCAGGTCTTTTCCGATAATCGCCTCTCCAGCCTTGAAATTTCGCTCTTTCGCTCCTTCAATAATGCGTCCGAGTACCGCTACAGGAAGATTTTCGCTAAAGAGATCGGTAGTGCTGAGAAAAGCTCGCATATCGGCAAAACGGCGCAAACGATCCAGTAAGCCGTTGCGTCTGATAATTTCAGCATAAAGGAGTATCGGTAGCCGCAACACATTGACAAAAGATGATGCCCGGTAGGTGTGCTTTGAAGCGGCATTGTCCAGTATGGCGGAATCTCCAATCAGTGCCCCTGCCGACAGACTTACAAAAACCTTGTCTCTGGCTCGAATTTTCTCCACCCAACCGCTTAGAATTAACAATATTTCCTGATACATCTCACCCTCTTTGAGAAAGAGGGAGCCGGGGCTGATCTCGGTGATGGGGTGGTTGACCAGCGTGCGAAGATCGTGGAGTGATATTCCTGGAAGATTCTCTTCAAGGTAGGCGAAGGCTTGGCGGCGCATCCCTTCCGTTTGTCCTTCCACCAATACATCAAGAGTACCAAAGGCGGCATTGGAACCGATTTCTTTCTCCTCCGGCGTCAGCTCTCCAGCACGATGAGCTAGCAGGATTCTGCTAGACTTATCTTCTACGAAGTCCTTTGCGTCACCATGGATAAGACCACCACCTATGTCAATTTTTTTGAGAGTATATGGCGCAAGGTAGTTTCTGCTGATGCGATCAAAAGCTGATTGCTCCAGTCCGGGCAAATCTTGACGGTCAGTCACCATGCCTTTGAGGGTGCTCAAAGAGACAATATCGGCAAAATGGGCGTAGGTGCGATAGCCTTCTGCCCAGAGGGCGCGAAACACGAAGATATTGGTCTCGACAGGATGAGGCGAAAAAATCGGCATAACCTCCAACCCTTCAACATTATTCCATTTATCGAAAACAAGATCCCTGACGTCAAAGAAATCGTTGAATTGCTCCTCATCCACATCAAGTAAAGATGCCAGTTTCTTCGCCACAGAAGCCCGCACCAAAGGGGTCGCATAATACAGAATGCGGCGACCGGCACGCATCAAAATAGTAAGCCCTGCAAAATGGTCGTCATGTGCATGGGTGTGAAAAATTCCGTCAACCTGATCGATTCCGATACCTAAAGCCGACATGGTATTGACAAGGTTAGGACCGGCATCAATCAGGTAGAGTTTCCCCTGGTAGGTAATGATGCTTGACATTGTTGGACGATTGATGTCCCATCCGTCCCCCTCGCCCGAGTGAATAACGCCGAAGAACTCCGATTCAAATTTCCGGAATCCGAGTGGATATGGGCATTCGTAGTTGATACCCGGACTGAGGTTAAGGTCAACCGTCACGCTGCCGCTTTCGTGAGAAAATTCAAAAACGTTCTGGCGCAAACGACACAGGTACACTCCATCAGCTATTTTAACTTTTTCGTTACCAACGACACAGGTGTTGATGAAATCAGAAGTTGGTTTGATACGCCCGAAAGCGAACTTCAGCTTCAAGCGCATCATCTCAGTCGCCTGTTCCTCAGATACCCCGGTCTGCATGATCTCCTCACGCGACACCAGGCCATAATTGCCACGATAGATATAGCGAAGCTGAGACTCTAACTGATTAGCAATACCGATAAGCAACGGTTTGTGTCCTGTGTTGTTTGGATGCCCTGGAAGAATCATACCCTGCTTGTACAGCATCTGCAGTACCGGAAACTCGGCGAGGTTGGCGAACTCTCCATTTTGCAAAGCAATGTCAGATAGCAGGATTGCATTAGGCCCGGTCTCACAGTAGACCCCATTTATCTCTCGAGGCAGGATCAGGCCACGCTTGATCAGATGTTTGACGGCATCCGCCGGGCATCCGCAAAGCACACGAAGATTCGCTTCTGGAACATCTACGAACAGAATCCCTTTGGCAACCTCGATTTTCTCAATTCCCATAACTCACCTCGCCAGATAGTATTTAATTGGGTTTACCTGAAAGCGGACAGGATGTCAGTGCTCCCATATATGACCCAGACAGCCGCGAAGCAACATAACATAGATGTCTTCATATCTCAACCTGCGTCACCCGATTTTGCCGTTCTGCTTTGAATAGCCAGAAACAGCAGGCACTTGAAGCATGGAGCCGTAAACTGGACAGTATCATCAATGGTAGCGAGTGCAAGATTATACCTATCACCAGAAAAGCAGCTTGACAACATACCAAAAAAAGGGATAATTAGACGTATGGAATGGACAGTGACTTACAGCAATAAAGCCGGAAAGCAGTACAGTAAGTTGCCACAATCGGTACGCGATATCATTGACTTGCTGGTTACTGAGATACGCATGACCGGTCCAGTGTGCGGCAATTGGAAGAACTACGGAAAACTATCCAGCAAACAGCATCATTGTCACGTCAAGACCGGTAGGTCGACGTATGTTGTTGTCTGAGAAGTGACGGACAATACAATAAAACTTGTGGAGGTTATATATGCATACACTCACGAAAAAGCGACCTACTGAAAAATTGGTTGAGGTACGTTTCAGGGGTACAATTTCCAGCATTAACAAGTTGCGCAGAACGGCGACAACACTGCACGTTACAGACCTTTCCAGGCAGTTACCGGAAAAGGATTCCTACACACCGGAAGAGCTTTCACCGGAGCTGGTTACAAACCGTGCAGGGGTTTGCATACGTGGTGGGCGCGGCAAGGAAGGTCTGACTCAAAAACAGCTCGCAGACCAGATTGGCATAGCGCAGCATCACATTAGCGAGATGGAAACCGGCAAGCGTGCCATAGGCAAAGAGATGGCCAAGAAGCTGGCTACCGCTCTTAATTGCGATTATCGGGTATTTTTGTAGAAGTTAGGGGCTTACAGCTATTTGAGCCGCACGACATGGAGACGCGAGGAAAAGGCATTCCATGGAGTTGTCAGTGTTGTAAAGAGCCATATTTTTACCAAGTGTCATTTGAATTCTCTCAACGCCTTGATAACAGAGATGTACTCTTTTGGGTACCCACCCGAACATGACCAAAGTGCAGAAAGGGTTTGGTTAACGAGAATATTGTATCCCAGCCCTTTCAAATTATAATATCCCGAC
>CAYQMO010000248.1:0-5452 GCA_964418315.1 uncultured Geobacter sp.
TCCCTGGGGATGGATAATCGGCACAGGTGTTTATCTTGACGATATCAAAGAAGAAATCGCGTCAATTACCAGTAGCCTCATCCAGATATCTCTGCTTATTCTTCTACTGATCTCAATGCTCCTCTTTTTTATTGATGCACAGAGTTATAACGCAATGAAAAAGCAGCAGTTTGCCGAAATAGCGCTGCGCGAGTCTGAAGAGAAATATCGAACGCTTGTCGAAGCCGCATCGGAAGGAATGTTTATGGTTTTGGAGGGTTCACTGATGTACGTGAACCAGACGATTTCAGATATGCTCGGATACTCAAAAAGTGAGCTGTCAGGCAAAAAAACGGAGGAAATATTCAGTTGGCTTGAAACGTCGTCAGGAAATGAATATCTGCGTGATCTCTTGGCAGGGAGACCGGTGCCGGAAAGGTTTGAAGCCCACCTGGAGGCTGAAAACGGCAGAAGATATGATGTGACCATCTCTGCTACGGAGATATCTTTGGGGGGAAAGCGCGGCTTCATGGCCGTTGTATCCGACATTACGACCAGGAAAAAAGTTGAAGATGAGGTGAGTGCAAGCGAGGAAAAATATAGGAGTATGGCTAATAACCTGAACGTCGGTTTTTTCAGGATAACGACAGGTATGGATAGCAGATTTATGGAAGCCAACCCTGCGCTGGCGAATCTGCTCGGTTATGATTCAAGGGAAACGCTTCTGGCGATGCCGGTTTCGAGTATATTCGCTGATCAGGAAGAGTATGCGCTTCTGGCCAGAAAAGCAGCGGAGGGCGAACTAAGGCGTGAGGTCATAAAGATCAGAAAAAATGACGGCTCTCTCTTTTCTGCCTCAATATGGGGCGTCAGCATATTTGATGATGATGGGCAAATTCAATTCTTTGATGGCATCATGGAGGATGTTTCTGATTTATTCCTCAGAGAAGAGGCGAGCAGAAAGATGCTTTCCGAGTTGCAATCCACGGTTTCGTTTTTCAATCAACATATCGAAAATATTCAAGCAACTGAATACACAAACAAAACCGATCTGCCGGGTATCCGTAATTACTCTCCGTCAATTTTGCTGCGGGAAATCGGCTCTGCCCAAACACCTGACGAGATTATCGGATTTAATGCAATTCAGCCGTATCTCATCGCGACTCTTATCGAGAGTGGTGCAAAGCCACAGAGTATCAACAGCCTGACAACATCGATTAACGATGCCATAAGAAAGAGGCTTATAGAGTGTGCCATAAAGCAACTGGGTACGCCACCTGCCGCTTTTGCATTTATGGTTTTTGGCAGTGAGGGACGCGAGGAGCAGACTCTCCACACTGATCAGGATAATGCCATCGTCTATGAAGACATCTCACCGGAAAAGGAAGATTCAGTGCGGGAATACTTCCTTGCACTGGGGAAAGTAGTCTGCACATGGCTTAATGATGCGGGATATGTTTTCTGTAAAGGGAATAACATGGCAATGAATCCTGAATTATGCCAGCCGAGCTCTGCCTGGAAAAAGTATTTCGGCAACTGGGTTTTTGCGGCAACCGGAGAAGATTTGCTGCGTACAAAAATATTTTTTGACTTCCGCTGTGCCTTTGGAGTTGAACCGTTGGTGAACGGCTTGAAAGATCATCTTAACAGAGTCGTAAGTGAAAACTTCAGGTTTCTTCAAATCCTTGCCAGGGACCTCCTTAATATGGAGCCGCCGATCGGTCGTTTCGGGAAATTTATTGTTGAGACAGCGGGTGACAATAGAGGTGGACTCGATATCAAGAAAGCAATGGTGCCGATCGTTGATTTTGCACGGATTTATGCGCTCAAACATGAAATTAATGCCGTCAACACCATAAAAAGACTTGATGCCCTTCGAGATCTAAAAATCCTCACGAACCTTGGGCATCAGGAGATGATTCAGGCGTACGGCTTTCTCATGCAGATGCGGCTTAACATACAGGCGGATGCTGTTGCGAGCGGCAGTAAACAGCCTGACAACATTATCTTCCCCAAGAAACTAACCTCAATCGAGCAGCATCTTCTCAAGGAAATCTTCAATCAGACAAAAAACTATCAGACCAGGCTCAGTTATGACTTTACCGGCCAGCCGGGGGATGTTTAAATGATAACTCCGCATAAATCATTTCCCTGGCAGACGTTTACTCTGCGTGTAGTGGTGCCGACGCTACTGACGATCGTTCTTTTTACCTCGGTCTTTATGTACGTTTTCATTCCGACGATACGAAACAACAGCATGGAAAGAAAAAAAGAGATGATCAAGGCACTAACCACAACGGCCTGGAGTGTTCTTGCAAAGTTTCATAATGACGAAAAGGAGGGCACAATAACCCGCGAACAAGCGCAAAAACGTGCCATTGAGCAGATAAAAGACATGCATTACGGTCAGGAATTCAAGGATTACTTCTGGATCAACGACATGACACCCAGGGTGATTGTCCATCCGTACCGCAGCGACTTAAATGGCAAGGATGTGAGCAATTATACTGATCTCGACGGCAAGAAGGTCTTTCAGGAAATCGTAACTGTCGTAACAGAATCAGGTGCCGGATTTATAAATTACAAATGGCAGGAAAACGACAACTCCGCGAACATTACCCCAAAAATATCATACGTACGGGAATTTGTACCGTGGAAATGGGTCGTTGGTACAGGCATATATGTTGAAGATGTCGAAAACGAAATATCCAGATTGATTCAGAACGGAATGGTGGCTGCGCTCGTTATATGCATATTCAATTTCCTGATACTGGTCTGTATAATCACGGTCAGTTATACAACTCATAAGAAGGAGAGAGAAGCTGCCGTTGAGCTCGATTCGATGAAATCTTCACTGGCTTTATCGGAGAAAATGGCCTCTCTGGGCAAGTTGTCAGCCATGGTGGCTCATGAAATAAACAATCCGCTTTCAGGCATATTGTCGTATGCGAAACTGTCAAGCAGATACCTGTTGAAAGAGGATCTTTCCGAATCAACTATTAACACGGTAGTGAGCAATCTCTCCGTCATTGCAGGCGAGACAAAGCGCTGCGGTGAAATCGTCAAAAACCTCCTGCTCTTTGCCAAACAGACCCAGGCTAATGTCCGCCATGTTCACCTTAATGAGGTTGTTACCTTAAGTACCAAAATTATTGACCACAGTGCAAAAATGAAAGAGCTGGAATTGATTGCCGAGCTTGATTCAGGTGACGATGATGTCTGCTGTGATCCCGGAACTATTCAACAGATTCTCGTTTCGCTGATTGTCAATGCCATGGAATCCTCAGCTCCGGGGAGTCGGATTGTGGTACGGACAGATTACTCCGGCAGTGACACTGTTAAGATAAAAGTTATCGATCATGGGCACGGTATAGCTGAGAATGATCTCCCCTTCATTTTTGATCCTTTCTTCTCGACAAAAGAGAATAACAGCAGTCTTGGACTTGGGCTTTCTGCTGTTTATGGTATTGTACAGCAGCATTCAGGTACCATAGATGTTGAATCAAAACTTAACGAGGGTACTACATTTACTATTTCTCTCCCGCGTGAGTATAAAGAAAATACCAATAAATAGGCGGTCATAACAGATGAAACCATCGGACATAAAAATATTGATTGTAGATGACGAAGCTTCAATTCGCGACGCGCTCAGCCAGTGGTTTGAGTTGGACGGTTATACCGTCAGCACGGCAGAAGATGCAAATGCCGCACTTCTCAAGCTTCAGCAGGGGCCGTGGGATATTGTCATGCTTGATATCAAGATGCCGGGTATCGATGGCTTGGAGTTGCAGCGAAGAATCAAAAAAATCGATAAGAACATTATTACCATCATGATCACCGCTTTTGCCTCTGTTGAAACAAGTATACAGGCGCTTAAAGAGGGAGCTTTTGATTATATCGTCAAACCTGTTGATCCTGATGATATGAGCCACCTGATTCGTAATGCCGTGGAGCAGCGCAGGCTTATGCACGAAAACAGTCAGCTTCGTCAACATATTGACGATATCTCTTTCGCCGATGAAATTATCGGAGAGAGCCCCGAGATAAAAAAAGTATTGGAGAAGGTCTTTGAAGTATCCCAGACCGATGCGACGGTGATCATCAAGGGAGAAAACGGTTCCGGAAAGGAGCTTATCGCCCGGGCGATCCATAGCCAGAGCAACAGGAAGTATTTCCCGATTATTACTATTAATTGCGGGGCATACTCCGATGGCTTGCTGGAGAGTGAACTGTTCGGCCACGAGAAGGGTGCTTTTCCAGGTGCGTTGTACCGGCGTCAAGGCAGGCTTGAGATGGCAGACAAAGGGACCATATTTCTTGATGAAATAGGGCAGATCAGCGAAAAAATGCAGGCTGACATCCTGAGAGTTCTGGATACAAAACAGTTCAGCCGTCTTGGGGGGGATAAGAAAATTGATGTGAATTTCCGCATCATCTGCTCAACTACTCATGACCTGGAGCGGGCGGTTCAGGAGGGAAGTTTTCGTGAAGACCTCTATTACCGTCTGAATGTTGTGACTATTTTAATTCCTCCGCTGAGAGAGCGCACCCTTGACATACCTGCTCTTGCGCGTTCCTTCATCAAGAAGTATTCGCAGTCCATGAACAAAAATGTTCTTGATATCTCACAGGATACACTTGATATGCTGGTGGAGTATAACTGGCCCGGAAACATCCGGGAACTGCGCAATGTCATCGAGCGGGCCATGGTCGTTGCCAAGGGCAATCTTATTGAACTGGATGATCTCTCTTTCTTTTTCCCGGTAGTTGAAAGTGATGCCAAAGAAACTACTCTGCCGTCACTGGATGAAGTGGAAAAAATTCATATACAGAAGGTTCTGGAGCTGACCAACGGCAACATAGCTCAGGCAGCGGCGATACTCAAGGTAAGCAGACTGACCATGTACAATAAAATTGAAAAATATCAACTGAAGAAAAGTAAAAATGAGCCACCGCACTGATTATGCCCTATATCTATGTTCAGCCGATAAAAACCGATCATTCCCCCTGGATTGACAAGCTGGAAAAAAGTGTCCATAACGTTTTCGGCTACCATACAAAAGTAGCCAATCTTGATATCGATCTTGAAAAAGCATTTGACAAGGCACGACAGCAGTATAACTCCTCCAGTATTTTGCTGCAGATAATTTCCAAGCCACCGATTGATGCCGTAAAAGTGCTTGGTGTGGTAAATGTCGATCTGTTCATTCCGGTTCTGACCTTCGTTTTCGGTGAAGCCCAGTTGCGAGGTATAGGCTCTGTAATTGCGTTACATCGCCTGAACAATAAATTCTACGGCCTGCCAGAAGATCGGGAGCTCCTCACGGCACGTCTTGTTAAAGAGGCAATACATGAACTGGGGCACAATTTTGGCCTCATCCACTGCAATAATCAGAGTTGCGTAATGAAATCATCGACATATGTGGAAGAAGTTGACCAGAAATCCGTGGAAATGTGCAGCAGGTGTCAGGAA
>CAYQMO010000249.1:0-5417 GCA_964418315.1 uncultured Geobacter sp.
GTTGCCGGTTTGAGACAACCAGTGACGGTGAGACATCTCTTAAGCTCTTAAGTGAAGCGGCAGCGCAGAACGATCCCTTTAGCATCGCAATTTTAGATCAGATGATGCCTGGCATTGACGGGTTGGATATTGGCCGCCGGATCAAGGCCGATCCTCAATTGGCCTCTACTCAGATGATTATGGTGAAATCGCTTGGACAGCAAGGTGACGCTGCCATCCATAAACAGATCGGCTTTTCCGGATATCTGACCAAGCCAATTCGTCAGTCACAGCTTTACAACTGCATTGTACTTGTTCTGGAGCGTTCACATCAATTCCTGGAGGCATCAAGCGGCATCATCACACGACACACTGTTGCTGAATGTGTAAAACATGGAGCCCGTATCCTGCTGGCCGAAGATAACATCATCAACCAGAAGGTGGCTCAAGTCATGCTGAACAAGCTGGGCTACAAGGCTGATGTGGTAGCCAATGGCAGAGAGGCTGTCCGGGCGCTTGAGTTGATCAATTATGACCTTGTGCTGATGGATTGCCAGATGCCGGTAATGAATGGTTTTGAAGCAACCGCAATGGTTCGTGATCCAGGCTCAAAAGTCCTCAATCATGCTGTGCCGATCATCGCGATGACTGCCAACGCCATGGCAGGGGACCGCGCTGAATGTATTGAAGCCGGGATGAATGACTATCTGTCAAAGCCTGTGAAGAAGGTTGAACTGGCTAAGATTCTGGAAACGTGGCTATCCGATTCCCTGCAACAGATTGATGCGGGTTCAAATGCTGACAGCCAATTGTGAAATAATAATTGCAAGGTTGTAGTTGACATCAGGGAATTTCAGATAGAGTATTAGCAGATGAACTATACATTACTGTATCTTTTTCTTGTACTGCTGCTGGTTGCCGCAAACGGTTTTTTTGTTGCGGCTGAGTTTTCCCTCGTTTCAGTGCGCCGTTCTCGGGTCGTCTCGCTTGCTGAAAGCGGCGATGTCCGGGCAGTAAGACTCCTCAGACTGCTTGACAGCCTTAATTCATACATATCAGCAACGCAGCTAGGTATAACCATGTCATCCCTGGCGCTAGGGTGGATCGGCGAACCGGCGCTCTCCAACCTGCTGGAAATACCACTTCACGGTCTGGTTTCCGCAGCTGTCCGCCACACCATCGCTTTTGCCGTCGCCTTCACAATTATTACATTTCTGCATATAGTTCTGGGTGAACTTGCACCAAAAACGTTGGCTCTTGAACAGGCAGAGCGGGTTGCCCTGGCTGTGGCGTTGCCGATGCTGATCTTTCATACGCTGTTCAGTTGGCCGATACGATTACTCGATTTTGCCGGAAGAAGCACGCTTCGTCTGCTCGGTTATCGCTGCTCGGGTGAACATACCAGCGTCTACACAGTAGATGAATTGCGGCAGCTAATCAGCACTTCTCACTCCAGCGGTGGGATGGAAGCCGAAGAGCAGCAGCTCCTGCACCGTATCTTTGAATTTTCCGATTCGGAAGTTCAGGCAGTAATGATCCCGCGCAATGCCGTCACCACCCTTCCGCTCTCTGCCTCCCTTCAAGAAACAGTGGAGTTGTTTAATTCCTTCGGATACTCACGCATTCCTGTTTTCAGGGATCAGATTGACGATATCATAGGCATTGTTGTCAGAAGAGACCTTGAACCCTTTCTTTGCCAATCAGAGACACCTGATTTCAATTTAAGTAAACTCATCCATCCGCCTCATTTTATACCGGTAAACGCTCCGCTCAGTACCGCGTTGAAAATGATGCAGACAACCCGCACCCATATGATTTTCGTTGTTGATGAATATGGTGGTTTTAAAGGTATCATCACACTTGAAGACTTGCTTGAGGAGATAGTCGGGGAAATTGATGACGAGTTTGATGATGTATCCCCTGACCAATGCATTGAGGATACCAATGGCTATCTGCTTGATGGTATGTTGACCGTTCGTGAGGTAAATCTCCGGCTAAATCTCAATATTCCTGAAGACGCACCCTATACAACTATTGCCGGTTTCCTTCTTGCCCGGAGTGGGCGACTGCTGCATCAAGGTGAATCAGTTCAGTTTGACTCTGCGCGTTTCATCGTGGAGAGTATAGATCGCAAAAGAATCGTGCGTGTCAGGGTTTTACTGGATGGCCCTCCGTCGTGATAATTCCACCCCGATTTATTAAATTACCCGCAATTCTCCTGGTTGCTTTTGCAACTCTGGTTACCGCTACCGCACTCTTCCTCCCCTATCTGCTGGATGTCAATGCCTACCGTGACGAAATTGCCACAGCACTCCGGCAAAGCATTAATCGCCAAGTCAGTTTTAGCTCCGGAACATTTTCCTGGCATTTCGGTCCCTCTTTCAAATTCAAGACACTCAACGTCAAAGAGATTGATGGAAAAGCTGATTTTATCACGGCAAAGCAGTTAACGGTAACATTGGCACTGTTGCCATTACTGGAAAACAGGGTTGAGTTCAAGAACCTTATTCTGGACGGCGCTACCGTTTCATTGATTCGAAGAGCTGACGGCACTTTGAATATCGATGACTTTTTAAAACCGGGTGGCGACACGGTTACAATGGACTTCAATAAAATCAGCATAACAAAAGGTGAACTGCTCTGGAGTGACATGGCAGGGGGAAAAGAGCCTTTTTCAGAAACAGTGCGTAATATTTCATTTTCTGCAAGCCATTTGGGACGCGGCCAAAAAGGGCATTTGAAGATGTCTGCTGAAATCAATGCCGCGAAGAAAGGCTATCCGACAAGCATATCACTTTCCGGAGCCCTGCAGCTCCCTCCTGATGGCATATCGTTGTTGGAAACTGTCTTTGACGGTGATCTGGCGCTCAAACATGCTGATATAGGGAAATACTGGCGCTATTACGCTCGATTCATCCCGTTTACCAACAGTGGTGGACGCCTCGATTTAGTTACCAGCTTCAAAGGGAAGCCGCAGGATTTCAGCGCCAAAGGGAAAATTTCCATAAACGGCGTTTCGGTGAACTGGCCAACGGTATTTCATTCCGTGCTGACGCCAAAAGTGCTAAAGCTTGAATACAGTGCGGCTGTGACAAAAGAGCTCATCAGCATCTCCGCAGTAGACCTGAGCATGGAAGGGTTCGCCATCAAGGGGAGTTTTCAGATTCAGGATTATTTGACCAAAGATCCCCGCATTATTGCCAGAGCGAGCACACCGGCAAAGTTCCGCTATGAAGATGTAAGAGAATATGTGCCTTATGGAATAATAGAAAAAGATACCGCCGACTACATTGAAAACAAGATAAAATCCGGAATATTCAAACTTGACACAGGGGTTCTGGATGGGCGGATAAGCCAGATAACCCACATGGAGATCGGAGAGAACGGCAATACCCTCATGATTCGCGGTCCGGTAGAAAAGGCCATTTTAAGCTACGGCCCCAAGGCTCCGACGTTCAATAATTTAAAAGGTATAATTGAATTGAAGGGTAAGAACTTCAATCTGATCGGTATGACCGGCAATTTCGGCACCTCCCCTTTTTCACTAGATGGCTCAATTACGGAATACAATACCGATAAACCGTCCGATTATCCGGTGAAAATGAGTATTGCACCACACACCCCCGAAATTGCGTGGCTGGCAAAACTAGCCGGAATTCCGATGCTTGAGTACAGCAGCAGTTCATCGTTACTCTTGAGCGGCAGCGGTCATTACTCTGCATACCGGTTGCAAGGGGAGTGGGACCTCCGCCAGGCTGCCTACTCGCTCCCCGGCTATGTTAACAAACCGCAGTTGCTGCCGAATAGTCTCAAATTCAGTTCCGTAATCGGTAAGGATTCCACCAAAGTTACGTCGGTAAGCTATGCCCTTCAGCAGATGATAATCAGCGGCAGCGGCCTGATTGGCTACGGAGAAGGCCCCTATTTAGGCTTTGATCTCCAGACCAACAGGTTTGTCATGAATGACACACTGCCGATACTCGCAATGTGGCGGAAATACAAACCGCAGGGGACGGTGCAGGCTCACATCCAGGGGGGGGGTGACCCGGATGACCTGAGTGCCATGGACTATTTCGGCAGCGTCGATCTCACCGGTTGCAGCCTTCTTCCGGATGAGCAGTTGAAGCGTATCAGCGACATCACCGGTACGATTGCATTCAAAGGCAACAGCCTTGAAACATCCAGTATCGTCACCCGTTACGGCAGTTCGATGGTTACCATGAAAGCGGCTGTACGGAGTTTTAAAAATCCCGTGGGGGATATAACACTTTTTTCGCCGCAACTTTTCCTGCGTGATGTAAACCTTGCGGAAAAGCACCCCGAAGCCAGTGTCAGAAAGTTCAATGCGAATTTCACCATGCGTAAAGATGGCATTGCACTGCACAGCTCCTCCGGACTGATTAATTCCTCAAATTTCAGCCTGAACGGTATTTTCGTCACCGGTCGTAATCCCCAGGCGACCATCTCCGTGGTGTCATCAAAACTCGATTTCGATGATCTTCGCATTTTTCTGAATCCTGCGCGAACAGGCGAAAGACGAGATACTCCCGGTATGGATGTAAAATTGAAGTTGAATATTGAATCCGGAAATTTTGGCAAAGTAACATTCAGTAAATTGGTTGCAACCGCAGATAAGGAGAAAGGGACCATTTACCTGCATGAGATGACTGCCGACCTGTTTGGAGGTCAATTAACGGCAAAGGGAAGAATAGCTCCGGGGGGAGAACAGGGCGATCGCTATGATTTGCATTTTGATATTTCCCAAACCGATGCTGAAAAGCTTTTAGCGGCGCTCGACATCTCCAGGCAGGCTACCGGCACGTTGTCACTGCAGGGAGATCTTACAGCGCGCGGCAGTACCATGCTGGAGATCAAAAGTAGTGCCTTGGGAAATCTGCGCCTCCAGATGGTTGACGGTACGCTCAGAAAATTCAATACTCTCGCCAAAGTTTTTTCGATTTTAAATGTTTCCCAACTCCTCAAATTCAGACTGCCGGATCTCTCTTCGTATGGAATACCGTACAGCAGCATTAAAGGGAGTTTCTCGGTGAAGGACGGCATACTGGCCACGCAGGATCTTTTCATAACCAGCAGTGCCATCAACATGTCGATATTGGGGAGCGCCGATATTGTCAAGGAGGAGTTGAATGTCACTATCGGAGCTCAACCGCTGCAAACGGTGGATAAGATAGTCAACCGCATCCCTATAGTTGGCTGGCTGTTGACAGGCAAGGAAAAAGATTTACTGACCGCATACTTCGAGGCAAAGGGGAAATGGTCGGACCCTCAAGTCAGCGCCATTCCGGTGAAATCGGTCGGTAAGGGAATGCTGCATATATTTATCAGGGCGCTTCAATTGCCGGTGAAGCTGTTTACAAACACCGGAGAGGTTCTTTTTGGTCAATAAATGCGGTAGGATTATCGTTCCCACGCTCCAG
>CAYQMO010000250.1:0-5411 GCA_964418315.1 uncultured Geobacter sp.
CCGGATTAATTTCAATTTTCGCTTTTTCCCGTAATCCCTTAGCCCATTCGGCCACGGCATCTTCCTGTTTTTTGGGGAGCATTTTCTTTTTCAACTCTTCCTTAGTCACATCATACTGCGTTTTTGGTGCTTCCGTGCGGCTTGCGACACGAACTGCGCACCAGCGGTTACCGACTTTGAACGGGGTGGCAGGCGCCTGTTTCGCCGAGAGCTTGAAAACAGCTTCCACTATTTCGGGGGAGGTGCCGATTGATGGAATTTCGCCTTTGGCAGAGTAGCCAAAACTAGCGGACAACTGGGTATTGATGGCAGCATTCGTCGACAATTGCTTTGCTGCGTCTTCCGCTTTTTTCTTTGCCAGATCGATCGCTTTAGCCGCCTTGGCCTTCTCCGTAACCGCAGCTTTAATTTCAGCAAGCGGCGGCACGATAGAAGCCTTACGCTCCTTTGCCTTCAGAATGTAAATTCCCTTTGCTGTTTCAACCGGCCCGCCGAGCTCGCCCTGTTTCAATTCGAGAGCCTTCTTAATCACTGCTGCTTCACTGGCAACTGCAGGCGGAGGTGTGTCAGCGGCAAACAGGGCTGTTTCCTGAACGTTCTGTTTCAACGCCGTTGCAATCAGATTCAAATCACCGGATTTGATGTTTTTGTATAACGTATCTGCTGCCAGTTCGAACAGTTGCTTGGCTGTTTTCTGTTTAATCGCGTCCGCTTTAACCTTATCCTTGACTTCACTCAAAGGCAAAATGCCATCTTTCCCCTGCCAACGGTCAACATTCTTCTGATAAAAAGTCTGGATTTCCTCCTCAGATACCGTTGTTTTGGCGCTCGCCGCCGCAGGATCAAGCAGAATATAGGAGAGAGCCACTTTTTCGGATGTTTTGAACTCATTCTGATTTTTTTGCAGATAATCGTTCAGGTCGGCATCGTTAAGTTTTACCTCTGAAATCACGTCAGCCGGCGCATATCCAACATATTCCAGACTGATCTTGTCATTTTCTTTTTTAAACTGTGCCAGTGTATCTGCGTCGGTCACAACCGCCTTATCCTTGATGGACTGACGTATTTTTTTGAGAGTCAATTCCATCTCCTGCCCTTCCTCATAATCCTTGGCGGTCATACGATTTGACCTTAATAGCTGCTGATACTGGTCAAAACTGAACTTTCCGTCTTTCTGGAACATCGGCATGGCTTCGATTGAAGCAGAGACTTCATCCTTGGAAACTTTTATACCGAGAGACTTCGCCTCTTTCATGGCAAGCAGGCTATCAATAAGGCCGTCGAGCGCGACCTTTTTCAAGCCAAGCATCTTCTCCATTTCAGGGGGAATCGACTGGCCATAAATCTGTTGATACATATTTCTGACGCGCTGATGGGCATTCTGATACTCTTCAAAAGTAATACGAGTACCGTTAACTTTGGCAGCATAACCCCCCCCCCCCCCCGGCTGATCATTTCCAACCCCCCACACCAGAAAAATGGTTCCCACAAAGGAAAGAACAATAATAACAAAGATGATCTTGATGATAATTGATTCTTTCTGCTTGCGCATGATACTCAGCATAAAATGATGCTCCTTCAAGTGGGTGGATATACGTAAAACGCCGCGAATGGCGGCGAAGGCGGTATAATACTATACGTACGGCGTGATTGCAAGAGCTTGTTTATACGAATGGCAAATGCTGAGGTGTATGTTGCTGAATATATTCTTGAGTTTACGTATTCATTCAGGTACGCTTCGTCGCTGAATATAAGGATTCATCATCCACCGAAATACGTAACGGGAGCAATATGAGCACTGAATTTACTCCAAAATGGATTGCCTGGGAAACCACACAAAAATGTAACCTGCACTGTGTACACTGTCGCTGTTCTTCTGACCTCACGTCGTCAGAGGGTGACTTTACAACTGCGGAGGGGAAAAAGCTCCTTACTGACATTGCAGCGCTTTCAAAGCCGGTTGTTGTTCTATCCGGAGGAGAGCCGCTGTTGCGCCCCGACATCTTTGAACTGGCAGAGTACGGCACATCGCTTGGCCTCCGCATCTGCATGGCAACAAATGGATCATTGGTTACGGACGAAATCTGCCAGAAGATGAAGAAGGCTGATATTAAGATGGTCTCGTTATCACTTGATGGCTCTAATGCCGCCGTACACGATGATTTCCGCCAGTCACCAGGTTCATTTGACGGAGTTGCGCGGGCAGCAGAAATATTCAGGCGCAATGGCCAGAAATTTTTGATCAACTCCTCATTTACCAAACGGAATCAAAGCGACATTGCGGCAACCTTCAAAACGGCAAAGGGATTGGGGGCAACGGCGTGGTACATGTTTATGATCGTCCCGACCGGTCGCGGCGAAGAGATCATGAAGGAACTGATCACAAAAGAAGACTATGAGGAGATTCTCGACTGGCACTACCAGCAGGAAAAGATGGAAGATGACATTCTGATGCGCCCGACCTGCGCTCCCCACTATTACCGGATCGTACCGCAGAAGGCGAAAGCCGAGGGAACCAAATTCGAACGCCGCTCACTTACCTTCTCTACCGGAGGGGGCAAAGGATGCATCGCAGCGCAGTCGATCTGCCTGATTGACTGTTTCGGCAACGTAAAACCATGCTCCTACTTCCACCGCACGGCAGGAAATGTCAAGCAGATCCCTTTCCGGGAGATCTGGGAAAGCTCAGAACTGTTTACTGATCTGCGTGACTTCAAATCCTATAAAGGGAAATGCGGACAGTGCGAATACCTTAACGTCTGCGGTGGTTGCCGTGCCCGCGCCGACGCAGTATATGGTGACTACATGGAAGAAGAGCCTTTCTGCAATTATGTCCCGATAAAAATGCAGCGATGATTCTACAATGACTTGAAGGCAGTTGTGCTGTCGCCCCTGAAATAAAAATGCATCTTATCACCGTTTGAAGTATGGTCGATATTATTGTTAGGAACTGGAGTTGGCGTGAAACTCTCGCTGGGTAAAATCATTCCATTTGCTGATGCTTCCATCACGCGAAAGCTGTATCTGCTTATGGCTATCGTTGCTATCTTTCTTCTGTTCGTAATCTCCATAACCATTTGGGTTGGAAACACCCTTACCATGATTACCGCAATCGCACGTTTTGAGCGAACCCACACGGTTTCAAGGGTTGAAGCCATAGCGGCTCTCCAGAATTACCATGACTACAAAAAGCCAGCGGAGCTTGAATTATTCCAGTCAAAAATGGCTATTACCCAATCCTACAACAAGGTTTTCAGCCAACTGTTCGTTTTGAGCAAGCAGACTCCTGATGCTGAATTTGAAAAAATTCTTGAAAACACCTTTAGCGAAGCTGATCATGACGTGGCTGAGATTATCGTTAACAGGATAAAGGTTCTATACTGGCATCCGATTTTGAAAGTACTGGTATCTAATGCGGCATTGGCAAACTTGGAGGGAGAAAAAGTAAAGGTACTGGCCGTGCAATTTTTAGGGACGAAAAATGAAGCTGAACGCGCGGCCATTTTGGCGAAAATTGTTGAAAGCGGAAAAGTATTCACCTCCCTTGAGATTGCTTTTTCAAAGAGCTGTAGTGATCTCTCCAATCAAATATCCTCATACGCCAATTATATCAGCATATTTCTTCTGATTATTTCAGTCGGATTCACTGGACTGCTGACGTATATGGTTGCGAGAACTGTCTTCCATCAAGCGAAACAGTATACCTCAGACCTTGAAAAAGAAAACCAGGCACGCAAGCAGGCAGAGCTGGAACTGAAGGAGAGCCATTTGCTGCTGAATAGTGCCTATGAAAAGCTCCAGTACCAGAATGAAGTATTGAAGGTGAATGAAGAGGAGCTTCGCAGCCAGAATGATGAACTCTTGTCGACGGAAGAGATGCTGCGGGTTCAGATTAATGAATATGATGCCAGTCAGAAATTGCTGAAAGAGAGTGAGGAAAAGCTCAGCAAGCTGGCAAGCGAACAGCGATTAATTCTGAACAGCTCATCTGTTGGAATCATCTTTGTCAAAAATCGAAGAGTGCTTTGGGCCAACCCGGCTCATTGTAAGATGTTTGGTTATGACGTAGACGAAACTATAAACATGAGTACATCCGCATACTATGTTGACATGGAATTGTATGACTATATTGGAAAAAACGCGTATCCATTTATTTCAACCGGAGCTGTTTTTTCAGAAGATTTTATGATGAAAAAGAAAGACGGAACCCTATTCTGGTGCAATCTTGTCGGGCAGGCAATAAATCCCCAAAATCTGGAGGAAGGTTCAATATGGAGTTATCTGGATGTCAGCGAGCGCAAGAAGGCTGAAGAGAAGATTAATGAACTTGCCTTTTATGACCAGTTGACAGGTTTGCCCAATCGAACCCTCCTCCTTGACCGCCTCAAACAGACCATGACCGCCACTTCCCGTACCGGCAATTATTGTGCGCTGCTTTTTCTGGATCTGGATAATTTTAAAACTCTCAATGACACGTTAGGCCATGAAATGGGTGATCTGCTTTTAAAGGAGGTTGCCCAGCGTCTGACAGCCTGCGTTAGGGCTGGAGACACATCTGCCCGTATGGGCGGAGACGAGTTTGTATTAGTTCTGACAAACTTGAGCATGGACAAAAGAGCCGCAGCCAATCAGGCTGAAGTCATTGGCGAGAAAATTATTGCCGCCCTCAACGAATCATACCTTCTGAAGGATATTGCCTACCACAACACTCCAAGTATCGGTGCAACCCTGTTCAGCGGTGACCAGGCCGAGATTGAAGACCTGTTGAAGCAGGCAGATATCGCCATGTACAGGGCAAAGGATGCCGGGCGTAATACCATTCGTTTCTTTGATCCCGATATGGAGGTAATCGTAAAGAAACGGGCTGCACTGGAAAAAGACCTGCGCAACGCAATTCACGAGAATCAGTTTTTACTTCACTACCAGGCTCAGATGGCAGGTGGCAAACTGACCGGTTCTGAAGTCCTGGTACGCTGGCAACATCCCGAACGAGGCATGGTATCGCCAGCCGACTTCATTCCACTTGCCGAAGAAAGCCGCTTGATACTGCCATTAGGGCAATGGGTGCTGGAAACCGCCTGCTGGCAACTGGCTCAATGGGCAGCCCATCCAGATATGTCACATCTTACTGTGTCGGTGAATGTGAGCGCCTACCAGTTCCATCAGGCTAATTTTGTCGATCAGGTACTGGATGTTCTCAATAAGACAGGGGCCAACCCCCAATTACTCAAATTGGAGCTGACTGAGAGTCTGCTGGTATCAAAGGTTGAGGAAATCATAGAAAAGATGTTTGCCTTAAAGGTGAAGGGAGTCGGTTTCTCGCTTGACGACTTTGGCACAGGCTATTCATCGCTCTCTTAGGGACTTGGAATTTACTAAAATACCGTTTATACTGTTTTCATATCGCGAAG
>CAYQMO010000251.1:0-5401 GCA_964418315.1 uncultured Geobacter sp.
TTGTAAAATACAAAAAATTAGATATATGTTTTTTTAGATGTCACAGGTGTCACAGGTGTCACAGTGTCACAGAAAAATTGGCCGTTAGGGATGCTCTCCGGTTTTCCAAGGTTCGCTTGAGGGATTAGTGCTTGTGAGTTTCTTCTATGTTTGTAACAGCAGATTTTACCCTACTTGCTCAAATCGCGGAAGCGATTCCGACTTCCGCTAAATTATCCTCACCGCGACCAGGTACCGATAGTGCTCCGAGTTTGATTAGTGCTGCGCCTGCGATGAGCGTGAGGATAGTGATCCAGATCATGGTGATTCTCTCCTTTCTTGTGTGTGATGTGTGTTTGGTTTTGGACAAAAAAAGCCCCCAGGGCTGGATGCCGAGGGGGCTTGAGAGGTGTAGTTAGTTTCAAATTACTGGAATAGCTTTGTTTATAAGCTCACTACACCTGTCACGAATAGTCTGTCACAAAGGCCTTGTCTAACAGGGTTTGTTTTGATACCGTAACGGAACCATGCTCAGATACCCGAATAAGCTTTACCTGATTATTGTCAGCCGTATGCCTTTCCTTATTCCGGGCAAGCAGCATTGGCTCTTCCAATATTTCATTACATTTTTGTTGATGACTTCAGCTTTAATGGTGCGTCTGGCAATCGCGCCGGTCAGCGCCGGGTTGCAGTACGTGACCTTCTTTCCGGCGGTCACGCTTGCCACAGTCTATGGAGGCTACAGGGCAGGATTGCTTGCCACTGCATTTGGTCTGGCTTTTGCCACTTACATATTCACCCCCCCTTATTACTCTATCTCCATTGCCGTCCTTAAAACCAGCCTCTGGTCAAATCTGGTATTTCTCCTTGATGGTATCATCATATCAATTGCGATCGAGGCTATGCATCGCTATCGTAACAGGTTTGCTGCTGAACTGGAACGCTTCGAAGAGGCCAATAAGAAATTAATGGAGAGTGAAAAACTTATTAAGATGTCTCTGACCGAGCTTGAAACTATTTTGCGGACGAGCGCAGATGGCTTCTGGATCACTTCGCTGGAAAATGCCAGGATGCTGGAAGTTAACCCGGCTTACTGCGCGATGATCGGCTACAGCCGGGAAGAACTGTTGCAGATGACTATTCCCGATCTTGAGGCCAATGAGGATCAGAAAGAGGTAGCGCGCCACATTCAGGCGGTAATCGAAGGGAGAGAAACTCATTTTGAATCACTTCATCGCCATAAGGACGGACATCTGATTGATGTGGAGATTACCGTACAGTATATGGACGCACGCGGCGGTTGCCTGGTGGTATTCATTCACGACATCACAGAACGCAAACATGCGGAGCAATTGCTCAGGCGGAGCGAAGAACGGATGGCGGTTGCCACTCGTGCCGGAGTAATCGGCATCTGGGAATGGGATTTGACTAACAACTCATATCTTTGGGATGAAGCCATGTACTCTCTGTACGGCATTCGGAGTGGAGATTTCAGCACCCCTTACGAAGCGTGGGCCAGTGCCGTTCACCCGGAGGACAGAGCGAGGGTGGAAACCGAAATCCGGATGGCTCTGGATGTTAATAGTGATTATGCCTCCGAGTTTCGGGTGCTTTGGGCCGATGGCTCAATACGTTATTTAAAGGCGGCCGCTCATACTCATTTTGATAATCAGGGCATACCGGTGCGCATGACCGGAATAAATTACGACTTGACTGAGCAAAAGCTTGCCGGGCTGGCTCTTACAGCCGCCAAAATAGAAGCGGAAAATGCCAACCGCGCCAAATCTGAATTTGTTTCCAACATGAGCCATGAAATACGCACACCAATGAACGCCATCATCGGCCTCGCCAATCTGGCGCTGGATTGCAATCTGTCACCAAAGCTGCACGATTATCTGAGCAAAATTTATACGTCCGCCCATGGATTGCTCTACATTATCAACGACATCCTTGATTTCGCCAAGATGGAATCAGGTCGTATGGAGTTGAATCGTAACGAGTTCAATCTGGATGAAATGTTGAGTACCCTGGTTAGTCTGTCCATAATGCGAGTCGAAGAAAAAGGGATTGAGCTTTTTTTAAACGTGTCGCATGAAGTGCCGCTGTTGCTGGTGGGTGACAGCTTGCGTGTGAATCAGGTAATCAGCAATCTGGTCAGTAACGCGGTAAAATTCACCGATTCCGGTGAAATTGAGATCAAAGTGGAGCAGATAAAAGCCGAACAAGGCTATACAACACTGAAATTTTCGGTTAGAGACACCGGTATCGGCGTTTCGAGCGAGCAGATCTCTCACCTTTTCCAGCCATTTTCCCAGGCCGACAGGACCATCACCCGCCGTTTCGGCGGCACTGGCCTCGGGCTGACTATCAGTAAGCGTCTGGTTGAAATGATGGATGGCGAAATATCGGTGGCAAGCGAACCGGGTAAAGGGAGCACCTTCAGCTTTACGGTTCGCCTCGAAGTGCCGGAGCTGCAAAAGCGATTCGACTCGGATGAGTTGCGCAGTATACGGGTTCTGGTGGTGGATGATCTTGAAACTTCTCGTCTGGTTTTGCGCGAAATGCTCACCGAATTGGACTTCCAGGTTGCGGAAGCCGCTTCAGGTGCGGAAGCGCTCTTGCTGCTGCAGCAGGCGGCTGCGGCAAAAGCTGGTTTCGATCTGGCACTCATCGACTGGATAATGCCCGGTATGGACGGCGCAGAGTTGGTAAAACTGATTCAGGAACAGGCGAAAAGCGGGCTGTTGCCGACTCTGCCAGTAGTCATGATGGTAACCGCAACCAGCAGGGATGCCATGATGTTCAGGTTACAGGGGGTAGATCTGGAGGGGACATTACACAAGCCAGTAACCGCTTCCGCCCTCCACAATCTGATCGCCGGTCTGCAAGGAAAACAGGTACATGATCATGTCACCCCTTTAAGACACGACACGGATAATATAGTTTCAGGTATTCTTGGAGCGCGCATCCTGCTGGTAGAAGACAACACCATTAACCAGCAGGTGGCACAGGAAGTGCTGGAGCGTGCCGGATTCTGCGTCGAAACAGCCCATAACGGTCAGCAGGCTCTGGATATATTGGAACATACCAGTTTTGACGCCGTGCTGATGGATCTGCATATGCCGGTAATGGACGGCATAGCGGCTGTTCAAGAGATCCGCAAAAACAGTAAATTCAGTGACCTTCCTGTCATAGCCTTGACCGCCGCCGCAATGGTTCAAGACCGGGAAGCCTGCTTTGAGGCGGGAATGAGCGACTATCTGTCAAAGCCGGTAAAACCTCACGACCTCATGACGATGTTGGCTAAATGGATCAAATCCGGTAGACAGACCGATTCGGTTCGCGGTATAAAAACCGTCTCTGCGACGGCAGTAAAATTTCCGTCGGAACTGCCCGGCTTTTCAATTAGTGATGCTCTTGATTATGTTGGAGGCGATCATAGTCTGCTGCTCATAACGATGCATCAATTCGGTAAAATGTTTGCAGATGCATCTGATCAAGTCAGGCAACTCGTGGAAGATGGGAGGAGCCGCGAAGCGAGAGATTTGTTGCATCAATTTGTCGGAGTGGCCAGCATCCTGTGCGCCAGAGAGCTATGTGCCGCAGCGGCAACAATCGAGCAGGAGCTTGCAAATGGCGTCCCGGTTACCGGCCTGGAAAAATTTGAAAGCGAATTGATGCATGCATTGGCTTCCATTGCACAGCTCCCGGAAGCAGGACATCTGCTGGTGCTTGATTCTGACTGTGAAAAATGCCGATGGAGAGAGGCCACCTTGCAGTTACAGGAACTGCTTAACCTGCTGGAAGGCAACGATGCCATACCGGATGGATTTATGGAAAAACTGAAAGAGTGCTTGCCCTGCCCGGCACTTTGCGGTGATTTGAGTAATATTGGGAGACACGTAGTCAATTTTGATTATGCCAGAGCAATAGAGATCATTCACGCGATTACCTGTGTGCATGGTCACGACCTTCTTGTCAGCAAGTCGGATCGATAGGATAGATATATGAGAGAGATAGACATTTCAAATGCACTGATACTGATTGTGGACGACACTCCAGCAAACCTCACTGTGCTGTCCGACGCACTGAAGACGGACTATCGAGTCAAGATCGCCACCAGTGGGCAGGCGGCGCTGGACATACTTAAAAAAGAAAAACCAACACTGGTTCTGCTCGATGTCATGATGCCAGGCATTGACGGTTTCGAAGTCTGTCGCAGAATCAAGCAGCAACAGGAAACCAGCGATATTGCGGTAATTTTTGTTACTGCAAAAAGCGATGTCGTCGATCAGGAGGAAGGACTTAAGTTGGGCGCAGTGGATTACATAACCAAACCCTTCTTTCTGCCAATCGTAAAGACCAGGGTACGCATTCACGTGAGCCTGAAATTAAAGTCCGACCTGCTGGATGCGATGGCTCACTCTGACGGCCTGACCGGTATTCCCAACCGGCGACGCTTTAATGATGCCCTTGAGGTGGAATGGCGACGTGCAATACGCACCGGAACATCTATTTCGCTTATCCTGATGGATGTTGATTTTTTTAAACTTTACAACGACAACTACGGCCACGGCATGGGGGACACATGTTTACAACAGGTTGCCTCGGCACTGGCAGCCGCCATCGCCCGTCCTTCGGATTTTGTGGCACGCTACGGCGGTGAGGAGTTTGTCGCTCTGCTGCCGGATACCGATGCCGAAGGCGCCTGTCTGATCGCCGAGCGTATGCGCAGCTTTGTCGAAGCGCTGCAATTACCCCATGAGCATTCCTCAGTCTCAGACTGGGTGACGATAAGCGCGGGAGTAGCCAGTATGGTGCCGACGGGTGACGATGCATCGCAGGATCTGTTGAAATTGGCCGATCAGATGCTTTACCGGGCCAAGGAGTCGGGTCGCAACAGAATCTGCCGGATTGATGCGATCGCTTGATGCCATTGCATGAACCGAGTACTTCGACGCCGCTACCCCCGCTACCCCCATCTTCCTCCGCCAAGCCCCCTGCCACAGCTCTCCGGTTCTCCCTATCGGTTTCCACTTGACAGAAACTCCATGCTGGTGCTAAAGAGCCGCCCTCGGGATGTAGCGCAGCCTGGTGGCGCACCTGCTTCGGGAGCAGGCGTTGTATCGTCTGATAGGTTGCATCTCTGAGCTTCTACCGTTCCCTCAAAAATCTCACCGGTGCCCCTCCGGTGCCTCCTGTCCATCTCCAGTCAAGACAAGTATTTATCTGCATCTACGCTGACCAAGCACATAGTAATTGCCCAGACACTTAACCAATAATCCAAACGAAACCTCCGCTAATAGCAGAACTTTCTACCCACTTCCGCCGCCTTCCATTCATTTTCAGAAAACTACCCGTTATTAACAGATATAGGGCAACAAGATTGCTCATATCTCATTATGGAGGTTTTCACATATGG
>CAYQMO010000252.1:0-5386 GCA_964418315.1 uncultured Geobacter sp.
CCGTCACGGGCGTTTTCAATTATTTTGCCATGCATTTCGGGTAGATAGCTTCCGGCATAGAGTTCACTCGCTCGGCTTAATTTTTCGAACGCGGCTGAACTGTCTGCAAATGATGATAGCCGGAGGCCCTCCAGGACGGTTCTGTAAAATTCATGCGCATCAACATAAGTGTGCTGCAGGTCAAGCCTTATCCCTTCATCTCCTGCACGAAGCGGGTTAAAGCCCAATTCTGTCGTTAGAAAAATACTGAGTGGGCGGATGATCTTCTCATCAAGTCGATGCTTGCTTGCTTCGGATATCGGCGTGTCCCAGAAGGAGCGACAGATACGATCCCATGAAAAATAAAGATCAAGGGGCGAGAGTAGCGAACAGAAAAAAACTTTAAGAGACTCCTTAGGCCAATCCGTTGCCACAGGATGGTCATCAATATTTATGCTGAAGCGCCCCAGAGTCAGGATTTTAAGCGTGGTGACAGGTTCGACCATCAGAATCCCCCTGATTGTATTGAAATCGGTATAACGGCTTGAAACAGCGGAATAAAATATTCTGCCTGAACAGCTACAATGCAACTAGCCTGCCAGAGGGCGACTTGATTGCAACATAATGATATTACGAGGATTAGTTTACAAGGAGATGGTTATATGAAAGGTAAAGCTGTCAGCGGAATCCGTCATGTGTGACATTACTGTTATATGTGGAGGATGGTGTGGGGAGAGGTTTGGCTTTTAGTCCCTTCCCCTTGAAGGGGAAGGGACTAAAAGCTCAAAGCAGCAGACCTTACTTTTACACCCTTACAATCCCGTACTTTCTCATCCGGGCTCGCAGGGTGCTGGCGTTGAGCCCCAGAATAATCGCCGCCCCGTTTTTGCCTTCGACGCGCCAGTTGGTTTTTTTGAGCACCTGCATGATGTGTTCCTGCTCCAGCTTCACCAGCTCTTTGATTTCCTCCCCTGTCGAGTCTTCAATTCTATGGAATGTCTCAAAACGATCCAATATCTGGAGCGATGTGCCCTGGGTGATTATGACAGCCCGCTCGATGATGCTTTCCAGTTCCCGCACGTTGCCGGGCCAGTTGTACCCCTGAAGGGAATTTAAAGTCTCTTTCGTGACGGTCGCAATCCTTTTGCCGATCTTTTTGTTAAACTTGGCAACAAAGTGATTCACAAGCAGCGGAATATCCTCCCTGCGCTGCCGGAGTGGCGGCATGGTAATTGGAAACACGTTGAGGCGGTAGTAAAGGTCTTCCCGGAAGGTGCCGCTCTTGACTTCATCGGCCAGGTTCCGGTTGGTGGCAGCGATGATTCTGACATCGACCTTTATGGTGCGTGGGCTGCCGAGGCGCTCAAATTCGCCATCCTGAATAACCCGCAACAGCTTGCATTGAAGATCCATCGGCATCTCGCCGATTTCGCCAAGGAATATCGTGCCGCCGTCGGCCAGCTCGAAACGTCCTATCTGTCTGGCATCAGAGCCGGTGAAGGCGCCGCGTTCGCGACCGAAGAGTTCACTCTCCACCAGCGTTGCCGGAAGGGTCGAGCAGTTGACGGTAATCAATCCCCGCCCCTTGCGGGCGCTGCTGCTGTGGATGGCACGCGCCACCACACCCTTGCCGGTACCGGTTTCGCCAAGAAGCAGCACGGTCGCATTCATGGGTGCTACCTGCTCGACCTGCAGAAATACCCGTTGCAGGACGGAACTTTGGCCAATGATCTCGCCGAAATTGTATTCCCGGTCAACCTCATGCTGCAGGTAGATGTTCTCTTCCTGGAGCCGGTCTTTCAAGGTTTTTATTTCCGCAAATGTCCCCAGAAGCGACCCTTCTGCTTTCTTGCGCTCTTCAATTTCCAACGTTAGCTGCACGTTTGCCTTCTGCAAGTCAATTGTCCGCTCCTGTACAGTTTCTTCAAGCAGTCTATTGTAAATAAGCAGCTTTTTATGCAGCAATCGCACTTCCAGCATGTTGCGGATGCGGGTCTTTACTTCCAGCAGCTCAAACGGCTTGCTGATAAAATCCTTTGCGCCTACTTCCAGTGCCCGTAGTTTATGAGCCGGCTGGGCGGTGATGACCAGAACCGGGAAGTGGCTGCCGCTTTCAATGCTCTTTAACGCCTCCATAACCTGGAAACCGTCCATGACCGGCATCTGCAGGTCGAGCAGAATAAGGTCGTAGCGATGCTTACCATGCATCGTGCTGACCGATTCCGGATCCATTGTTGAAGTAACGCAAGTATAACCGGTCTGCTCCAGTACCTGCTTAAGCAGGCTGATATTTGCTTCTTTGTCATCAACGATGAGGATGCTGGCGCTAAAAATTTCTGTTTCGGTTAGTGTCATGAGCGTTCCTTTGTTTTTGCGTATTTCAGGGCAACGTCCAACGTGTCCAAAAATTTATTGACGTTGATCGGTTTGGTAAGATAGCGAAAGAATCCTGCTTCCAGCCCCTTTTCGATATCACGCGGCATGGCATTGGCACTGAGTGCAACCACCGGTATGTGGGCGGTGGTATGATCGACCGCCAGAATTTTCATGGCGTCAATGCCGCTTATACCGGGCAGGTTGATGTCCATAAGTATGACATCCGGCAGTGATGAGCGCGCAAGCTCAATGCCGCTTTTGCTGTCGCGTGCCGTGAGCAGGCGGATATCCGGCCGGCGGGCAATGATATCCTCAACCAGCATCATATTGGCCGGATTGTCCTCGACGTAGAGAAGCGTCTGCGTTAGTTCATCACATTCTTTGTGCTCCATAGCCATAGCCACTGTTTCGCTTGAGTTGACTTGAGCGTGCGGTATTGCCATCAGCTTCATCTCTATCCAGAAGATACTCCCCACTCCAACGGTACTTTCTACGCCGATGACGCCTCCCATCAGCTCAACCAGCCGCTTGGAAACTACCAGTCCGATACCGGTCCCCTGTTCGCCGCCTGACTCCTGCCCAAGGCGATTGAACGGTTGGAAAAGCTGTGTAAGCTGTATTGAACTGAGTCCCGCCCCGGTATCCCGAACGTTGATTCTAACCGACTCTGTGCCGTTGACAACGCTCTCCACCAGCACCGTCCCTCCCGCCCTGTTGTATTTGATCGCGTTGGAAAGAAGGTTGATGAGCACCTGTTTCACCCGTGTTCGATCCGCTTCGACAAAGCAGGGTACTGCAAAATCGGCAAAGGTAACGCTGATGGCATGTTTTATCGCCTCCGGTTCGATCATTCTCTCACATTCGTGCATGACTTCCGGCAGGGAAATCGGTTCCAGTGACATGGAGAGTTTGCCTGACTCTATCAATTCGAGGTCGAGAATTTCGTTGATCAACTCCAGCAGGTACCAGCCGGCCTTGAGAATCTGATCGATGCTCCGCTTCTGGTTGAGGGTCGGCTGAGGTATGCCGGATTCTATGAGCTGGGCAAAACCGAGGATTGCGCTGAGCGGCGTGCGCAGCTCATGGCTCATGCTGGAAAGGAAATCCGATTTTGCCAGATTGGCTTTTTCCGCCACAAGTGTGGCACGCTCCAGTTCGATATTTTTAGCCTGCAGTATCTGTTCGAGCCTTACGCGCTCGGCTTCAATCAGCTTGCGTGCCGATATGTCGCGGAGAATTCCGGTGAAGTAGCGCTTCCCTCCCAGCCACATTTCACTGGCTGCGAACTCCAATGGGAAAAAACTGCCATCCTTACGTTTACCCATAACTTCGCGGCTCTGGCGGCTGCTGGCAAGAGCTTCTTCACTCGCACTGAAATATTTGAGGGAACCGTTGCGTTGATCCTGGTCAAGCTCGGGTATCAGCATGTTGACGGTTTGTCCGTAAAGTTCTGCGCTCGTATAGCCGAACATCTGCTCGGAAGAAGGGTTAACGGTCTCAATGAGACCACTCGTGGCATGGATGGTGATGACGCCATCTACCACAGTATTGAGAATCGTCTGCGTCAGAGCTGAACTGTCGCGTAGTGACTGTTGTACTGCATATTCGTCAGTTACATTGCGGAATATCAGTACGGCACCGATTGGTTCATCTTCGGGGTTGCGAATCGGTGCACAACTGTCGGCAATATCATATTCTGTGCCATCTCGGGCAATCAGCACGGTATGGTTTGCCAAGCCATGGGACTTGCCATGCAAAATGGCATTCATTACCGGGATAGGGGCGGGTTGACGGGTCTCTTTATTGACGATATGAAATATTTCGGCGACCGGCTTCCCGAATGCTTCAGACTGCGTCCAGCCGGTGAGTTGCTCGGCAACCGGATTCAGGAGGATGACACGCGATTCAACATCGGTGGATATCACGCCATCACCGATGGAGTTGAGCGTGACCGCGAGACGTTCTTCCTTGTCACGTAATACGGTTTCCAACTGTGTGGCACCTTCACGTGACAGGCGTAACTCATCATTTTGCAGCTCCAGCTCGATCTGCTGGGTTTCCAGCTCGTGCTGGGTTCGTCGCAGGTTGGTATTCTGTTCCTCCAGCTCAATCTGGAAAATTTCAAGTTTGTTGACGAGCATCTGCGTCGTCTCCTGGCTTACCTGCAGACTATCGTTGGTCAGTTGCAGTTGTTTATTGCTATCCTCCTGCGTCTTCAGCAGACGCTCTGTTTCAAGATGAACCACATCTTTAAGTCGCTGCTCGGATTTTTTATAGATCAAATAGGCGAATGCAAGTGCCAGGAACAGCAACATCAAGCTGGTAAAAGCAACAACAGCAAACAGATTGCGCATGCTCTTGCGGAATTCAGCCTCGCGCTGCAACAGTTCACTTTCTTCAAATTTTGTGAAACTGCCCAGTTCGGCTCGAATCAAATCCATCAAACTCTTGCCCTGGCCACTACTCATTGCTGCGGTTACCGCGTTCATATCACCGCTTTTGTGCAACAAAATGATGCGTGACATACGAGCCATTTTGTTATCAATCAACGGCTGCAGCCTATCCAGGTGTGCCAGGGAAGCAGGGGACAGAGTACGTCTTCGCACCTCTTTCAGTTGGTCTTTGACACTGCCTTGCACTGCCAGATACGGCTGCAGATAGGCTTCGTCACCGGTCAGCAGATAGCCGCGAACACTGGACTCGGCCTCTGCCACTGTCGAGAGCAGGTCGTCTGCGTGGCTCATGAGAATTCTGGCATTCTTACGCGCTTCTGCGGTTGCCTCAATCTGAGCAAAAGAGCGGAAGGTAAGCGACACTATCAGGAGGACAAGGAGTACCAGGATGGCAATAAACACATTCAGTTTGTTAAGGTATTTCATGGCTGTTGGGTCCTTTTTTCCTGTCACCTGAGAGTACGGACATCTTGTCGCCTGGGAGCATTTAAAGATTTCATCCGCTTTTATCTTTCTTTATCCCTGTTAAAATGCCTTTGAAGCTAAAAACAAAACCTTTTATTTAACAGGGATAAAAG
>CAYQMO010000253.1:0-5362 GCA_964418315.1 uncultured Geobacter sp.
ACGCACCCAAGCGATTCTCGATCGACGGTATCAACATTCTTCCTGACATGATATTCCTCCTTTTATTGTTTCAAAAATCCCATTGTTAAATGACATGCACCACATTTTGTATTGCGACCGTCAGCGAGCAAATCGTGGCAAATAACACAGCGCCTGTGTGCCCATTCCTTGCCGAAACCTGGTATTTTGCCGACACTTTCATCATGGCATACTGTGCAATTGCCAACTTTCTCGGTTTGATGCCCTTTGTGGTCGAATTTCACGCCATGCTTCAGAATAAGAACATCCGCAGCAAATGCATCGTATGCAGACAGAAACAGCAAAATAACAACCAACTTCTTCATCACTTATTCTCCATTTGCGGAACCAGCCTCTTGATCTAGTTCAGTCACAATCTTCCCGCCATGCGCAGGAGTGCTGCCCACATTCTGCGGAAAGGCTGCTGGCAAAACATGGCTGATTTCCCTCAGCCTCCTGGATAGACCGTACAAGTTCACCCTTGGTTCCTTTGCCGACCTTCAGGTTGTGCTGCTTCGCGATTTCCTTGATCTCTGTGATTTTCATTTTTTACTCTCCTTTTTTTGGTTCATGCGTTTCCGCATGTTTCTTCAATCCTTTATCTTTGCAATCATAAAAGCCTCTTATATCCAACCAGGAGAGGGAGCCGGATGTTGAAGCGTGCCCCTCCCGGGATGTTTTCAAACCACAGACTCCCGTTCATATTGTTTTCGATAATGCTCTTTGACAGATGAAGACCGATTCCTAAACCGTTGTTGCCCGACTTTGTGGTGAAGAAAGGATCAAATATATGTTCCTGAATCGACTCGCTGATACCGCCGCCGTTGTCCGCGACGGTGATGATGATGTCGTTTTTAACCCTCCGGAAGTCAACGATGATGACCCCGCAGAATGCAGTTCCAACCCTGCACTGCTGTTCCTGCACGGCGTCATTGGCGTTACTGAGCAGGTTCTGCATCACCTGCTGGAAAGCATCTTGTGAACCCGCTATCTGGATATCATCTTTGATTACATCGGTATCCCGTATCTCGATGGCAGTGAAACAGGAAAACAAGCTGGTGAGCAGGGGTACTTGAGCTTTCACACACTGTATCGGATTGAAATGTTCAGCAGTAACTGATGGATTGATGAAGCTGCGATAATCATCGATAGTTTTCGACAGCAGGTTGACCTGCTCCATGACGCGGGCTGTGGAGCGGTTAAGCAACTCCTCGTTGATCTCACCAAATTCCCAGGCATCCGTCAGGTTCTGGACAGAGAGCGATATGGCGTTAAGCGGCTGGCGCCATTTATGAGCAATCATCCCCAGCACCTCTCCCATTGCGGCACGGCGAGCCTGATAGATCATGACGCACTCATGCTCAAGCTGCTTTTGCCGAATTTCCTCGACGCGCGCCTCCAGATTGCTGTTCAAATCGGTTGTCTCACTATGTCTGCTCAAGATGATCGACTCCAGATGGTAAATGTACAACTGCTGTCGCTCCAGCCGGATATCGGTTGCTGTCTGGTTATCGGTAGAAGTTGCCACGGGAGCAGATATGCTTGCACTCATGTTCTGGCGGTATCGCATTGCTTGACCCCAAGTCTATGGATGTTTTTCTGCACATAGTCAGTTGGATTTACAATTTTTGGTTCCACTCCATGTATTTTTAGAAGTTCAACCCAAACACGAAGTAGTTCAAGTCCACTCAAGTCGATGGCTTCTACTTTGCTGCAGTCGATATGGACGCACTTATGATTGGCGGATTTCAGCTTTTGCAAAGAAGACGATAACCCGCCCAACTGCTTTGTAACGCCAGTAAGAGTCCAGTCTCCTGCCAAATAATGCCTGCTCTCTGTTGCCAACGTTGCCATACCTCCCTCCCGATATCCGATGGAATGATTTAAACATTACAGAATACGTGCCAAGGCTTAACTAATAATTTTAGCATTAATTACAGCAGGTTAGATAATGGTGTGGTTGCGATGGAGGTAAAATATTTACATTGAAAAAGAAGTAAATATTGGTTTGAAGAAGATTATTTTTAAATAAAGCAGAGAGTTAGCAGCAGGTAAAAATCTTGCGTAGGAGGTAAAAATTTTACATGTATTGAAGGTGATTTTTTATCTGGAAATATGGTAGCATCAGTGCTACCATGTCACACATGAAAGCAGTTATCGATACGAATGTTTTTATTGGCGCCTGCCTCGGGCAAGGGGCTTGCCATGCGGTGATTGCCGCTTGTCTGGAAGAAAAGCTGACTCCATTGATGGGGGTGGCTTTACTGTCTGAATACGAAGATGTTTTGAGTCGAACCAATCTGTTTGTTCGCAGTCGTCTGAGTGCCGGTGAGCGTGATGAGCTTTTGGATATATATCTTGCGGTCTGTCGCTGGACGCGAATCTATTACGGCTGGCGACCGAATCTACGGGATGAGGGCGACAATCATCTAGTCGAGCTTGCCGTAGCCGGAGGTGCAAATTTTATTGTGACACGCAACCTTCGCGATGTTTCTCGCATGGAACTGATGTTTCCTGATTTGAAAGTTGTCTTTCCGGAAACGCTACTAAAGGAGTTAAAATTATGAGCGCATTGACACTTCGCTTGCCGGATGAAAAATATCAGAGGCTTAAAGATATGGCACTTAAACGCGGACAGAGCGTGAATCGTCTGCTGGATGAGGTTACCACCCTGCTTCTGGCTGAATTTGACGCAGAAACCCGTTTCATGCTCCGTGCAAAAAGAGGTTCGGGTAAGAAGGGGCGCGGTCTTGAATTACTGGCTAAGGCAGCTCAACGATGAAGCGGTTTCCATGTTTTCTCGTTCCCACGCGCTGCGTGGAAACGCAGTTGTGGCGCGCTGCGCCACGAGTTGAAAGTCAGTGAAGCCTCATTGTGCGGCTATCTACTGGTTTTCTTTTTATGCTTTGTTAAATGTGGTGCATGACAGTTCACTCTCGCATACCGGAGACGCAATATTTTGTCTGCTGGATACCTGGCGCAGCGCGCCTTAACTGCATTCCCACGCAGCGCGTGGGAACGAGAGTAAAAGACGCTAATCCAATTGATATTTTTTTCTGTGATTGGCGATGGTCTGACGGGTTGTGCCGAGCATGGCCGCTGCTGTCTTGATATTGCCTGCCGAACGGATCATCGCCTCTTTGATAAGATATTCCTCAATCTCACTGATTGTCGGAAAATGGCCGAATAAAGATTCAATTGAATGCTCTCCGGAGCCGGTTGTGGAGGAGATGCCGGTGACTGTCGAAATTCCATCATTGCTGCCACCGAAAGATTGAGCCGTCAGCACTCCTTCTGTATCGCGAGCAACGGCATCAAATATCATCGCTTTCAACTCTCTGATATTCCCTGAAAAACTTAATCCCAGCAGATACGAGAGACCACTCTCCGAAACGATTGGCAGGTTTTTCTTATAAGATTGTACCGCTTCATTCAGAAAATGCTCCAGCAGAAGCGGAATATCCTCAGCCCGTTCACGAAGCGGTGGGAGATGGATCTCGTGTGTACAGAGCCGGTAGTAGAGATCACGCCGGAACAATTTTTCTTCGACCCGTTCAGGCAGGTTGTGATTGGTAACAGCTATGATACGCGCCGTAGTTTTTTTGATAGCGTCCGAACCGACCGGATAATATTCGCCTTCCTGTAAAAGCCTGAGCAGCTTGATCTGCGAGCGTTCCTCCAGATCGCCAATCTCGTCCAGAAAAAGGGTGCCACCGGCTGCACGCGCAATCAATCCCTCGCGTGCCTGATCAGCGCCGGTAAAGGCCCCTTTCTTGTGGCCAAAAAGAGTATCTGAAAAGGTTGTATCCTCAAGTCCGGCGACATTGACGCTGACGAATTCGCCCCTAACAGCGCTTATCTCATGTACCGCCTGTGCCATAAGCTCTTTTCCCACCCCGGTTTCACCGGTTATCAAGACAGGATGAGGTGTGCAGGCGATCACCTCGGTGTATTTGAACAGTGCCAGCATCTTGCTGCTGCGGGTCTTGATCGCTTCGAAGGCGGTCGGATTGTCAAGCGAATCCTCCCCCAGCATTCGCCTTTTAAGTGACGACAGTTCCCCCTGCATTGCATTGATCCTGAGGGCATTCTTAACACAGGCGATCAACCGGTTGGACTCGACCGGCTTATTCAGGTAGTCCAGAGCCCCCAGTTTCATGCAATCCACAGCGATATTCAGTTCGTTGGCGCCGGATATGACGACAACCTGGATATCCGGGTAATCACGCCGGATTGTGCCCAGCAGCTCCTGCCCCGACAGATGCGGCATGACAAGATCGAGGAGAACCAACGCGGCGCTATACTCCTGTATAAAAGGCAGCACATCACGGCTGTCGTAAATGCTGTGTAAATTTTTTATCCCCGCTTCCCGCAGCGTGAGCGTCATCATGGTGCAGCCGGTTTTATCATCGTCTACCAGCAGTACGGGAAGATTTGTGGTTCTGATTTTATGCATGGTTACGCTCGCTCCTTGAAACAGCTTACCGCTTCAAGCGTTTATAAACATCGTCATCGTTTCTTTTCCCGGTTTCAGAGACCTTGAGAATTTCATTATCTTCTACCCGGTAGACAATTCTATATTCACCAATATCTTTGCGTCGGAAATCATAACCGGCAAGCTTTTCCGAATCCACTGGGTACGGGTTGCCGAGCAGTGACAACACGGCGCCCATGACCTGCTTGAATTGTTTGGGAGGTAATGTCTCGAGGAATTTTGCCGACGACTTGCTGATATCAAGCTTTAGCATTCCTCATCCTTTCAAGCCATGCAGCGGTCTCTTCTACCCCCAAAAAACCATTTGCTTCAGCTTCCAATGCTCTCTGTGCCCAATAGTAATCTTCGCAGGCTTCCATCTGTCGATAGTCGGCATCAGAAATCAAGACCGCCACGCGGCGCTTGTTTTTGCTGATCGCCACGCGATCGACAATCGATTCGTCCAGAATTTGTCCAAAATGGTTTTTCACCTCTGTAGCAGCCCTGGCAAGCATGGCACACCTCCCGTTTTGTCTATTTTGTATAAAATAGACGTTATGGTTATTTTAGTCAAATTTTTCCTGGGAGCGCGGACATCCTGTCCGCATCTGAACCGACAATGAAACCATCACACTTGTGCCTTTTCCGAACTCCGAATCAATGTATTCGGCGCGCTTGCGAAGATACTGAGCCGATTCTGGCACCGTTTTTGTCATGATTGTGATTCCTTCAAGACAATTTGCAAAACAAAAGGCCGGCGCAGGAAAATAGCCATAGCACCGGCCCGATAGTGATCAAATAGTTATTTATTCCATTTTGCTTTCAAGATGACATTTTATAGACCCTAAAGGTTTTGAAAACCTTTAGGGT
>CAYQMO010000254.1:0-5281 GCA_964418315.1 uncultured Geobacter sp.
CTTTGAAATCAGCAGATTGATGATAGAGGCGGCTATCTTCCAGCAGGGACGCCAGCAGGTTGCGGGAAGTTTCTTCTTCATCATGGAACAGGTTGGATTGTTTCATTGTTACACCCCCTACTTAGTACGGCCCCCTCCGTCGAGATGTGCGACCCATCTTGATATCTTCCCGCAAAGAATCGAAGTCTAACGTCAAACAATCCGGCGATGGAACGCAAGGCGTCTGAAGGCTTTCCCCAGTCAGCTCCACCGGTGATTCCCCTTCGTCGCACTGCCGCATGTGTCTTCGTATCTCTCCGTCTGCCTCTGTATCATTCGGTTTTTCCTTTATCATGCCGCTTTCCTCCCTGTTGTTATGGCAATCACCTTGGCCGTTTCAGCCAGCATCCGGCGTTCGATCTCATTACCGATCATGTTCGCCGTTTCCCGTAAGTCCTCAATGGTCGTTTCGTCGTAATGCTTCCCGGCCATGCTGCTGTCAACGTGATTAGTCAGGCGGTCGGTATCCTCATACCTTTTCAGCTTGCGGCCTACTGTGATGAACGTGCGCCGGAGTGCATGGATAGTCAGGTCGAGTCCTGTGACTTTTCTTAGATAATCCGGCCTCACCGAAGTATGACCGGCCTTGCATTTAATAGCAGAAGGGAACACCCACCTGTCGTCATCTTGCGCCAACTCCTTACGTTTGGTCACAATCGCCATTGCTTGACGGCTCAATGGTATATGCAAATCTTGTCGGTTTTTAGTGTCTTTGACGTGCAACTCTTTATGTTCAAGGTCGATATTCTCCCATTTTAGAGTCGAGGCTTCTGCGTTCCTCGTTCCAGTATAGAGGGTGAACAACAGCAGGTCGCGGTGTACATCGCCCATGACCTGAATGGTATTAAAAAACACCTGGAAGTCGTTAATTCTTTTTTCACTGTCATACGACAGGCATTCATGTCGAGGCTTGATCTTCTCCATGACGTTGACGTGCCTACTTGATAGGATTGCTAACGGATTAGATTTCAGTGTGCCGGGGTACTTCGCCAAACCATAACTGAGTACAGCAGACAACATGACTGAAGCGTTCCGCGCTGCCATTGGTACCTTGATCTGCTGAAACTTATCAATCACAACATCAGGAGTCAGGCCGTTTACTTCCTTGAGAGTCAACGGCATCCAACCAGCATAATGCTTCTCTATCGTGGCTCGGTAGCGGATTGCAGAGAGCAACCGGCGTTCTTTACCGTCCCGGCGTTTCGTTTCGAGAAAATACGCCTTTATCAGTTCACCCAGAGTGACGGTGTCGCCAGTATTCACAGCAATAGCGGCATCACCCATCTTGATTTTGATACGCTCCCCCAACACAGCTTCTCCGGTTTCCTTGTCAACTTTCCCCCGTACCATTTCCCGCGCCTGTTCAAGAGTAATGTCGTCACCATAACGACCAAGAGTTTTCTTCACGGTACGATAGCCGCTTTTCGTGGTGGTGTCCTTCACAGCCATCTGAAGAATAAAGGTTTTTGTGTTCATGCCAACGGCAAGCCCTAACCCTTTCGCCTCGGTATCCCAATAATCAATTCTACCCTTGTCGGCAAATTTCAAGCTGTCGATCTTCTTCTTTGTAAATGTGACTCTTGGCATAACTCCCCCGTATGTAGTGGAAGGTATAAAGGTACAATAAAGGTACAATGAAAACTAAAAAACCCACTAAATCTGTCTTAAAGATTAGCGGGTCAAACGTACAATGTCAAGCTCTATTTAGTTGTTTTTTCAGCATATTTAAAATTGTTTCTTAACGGTTCAAAAACCTACTTTATGCCATTGAATACTATAGTCCATACTCTGTATGTTTCTTGGCACTTCCCCGAACCAGGTCGGCGGGATACTTCTTACCATTGATCGCAATCTTTCGCTCCACGGCCTTGTAAAGATCAACATCCAGCTTATCGGAAATTCTGACAAGATAGATCAGGATATCAGCCAACTCTTCTTCTACAGACCGTCTGGTTTTATCTTCAAGAAGATGGCTCTGATCGCCATCGACCCACTGGAAGTGCTCGACAAGCTCAGCCGCTTCGGCAATAAGAGCCATAGAGAGGTTTTTGGGGGTGTGATATTGATCCCAATCACGTTCACGGGCAAATTCCTGCAGGCGGAGACGCATGGATTCTAAAGAATCAATTGTTATTTTTTGCTTTGGCATTCCGGCGCCCCTTTTTAAAAGGTGATTTGTAGTATGGAGCAACAAACTACTGTTTGTCGGATTTACGCATAGTACGACATCTGCTGTGACTGGTTGAGCACGGCTACCCCCTCCACCAGCGGCAAAGTTATGGTAAATGCAGCGCCTTTAGCGGTGTTGTGTACATCTATTGTTCCGAAGTGGTTGAGGATGATGCGTTGCGCGATCGAGAGACCAAGTCCGGTGCCGTGATCCTTGGTTGTAAAAAACGGGTTGAAGATTTGCGACAACATCTCTTTCTGGATCCCTCCGCCACTGTCTTCAATACAAATAATAGCGTTTTTTTTGTCTTGGGCGCCTTTCTTCTGAGTCATGGTCAATATCAGCTCCCCACCTTCCAGCATGACGTCGCAGGCGTTTAATATCAGATTAAGAAAAACCTGTTTAAGTTGGTGAGCATCACCTGAAACGCTCCAATTGGAGGCGTCACCTGATAACGATACGTTTATACTGTGATCCTCAAAAGTGGTTGCGCAGCTTGTAAGGCAATCCTTGATGATTTCTTTGAGGTCGCACGCACTGAAGCAGATGGTCGGCTTTCGCGCGAAAGCAAGGATTTCTATAAGCATCTTCTCCAGACGGCAGACCTCTGAAACTATAGTATCGGCATATTGATGCTGCCGCGTCTCACTTGGCAATGATTTAAGAAGTCTTCCTGCAAAACCTCCAATAGTGACAAGCGGGTTTTTTAACTCATGGACGAGGTTTGCCGCGATCTCGCCGATAGCAGCCATACGTTCGCCATGCTCCAATCGCTCACGGGCGTCTCTCAGGTTGAGATGAGCCTCTTCGATGCGGTTATAGAGCATCGAATTTTCAATAGCCATGCCAGCCTGATTGGCAAAAAGCCGCAGAAAATCAATATTATCTTTTGATATTTCACGACCGGAATCCGGATTATCAACTACGATTATTCCTATGGTTTTTTCATGGCAGACAAGAGGTGCCGCAACAAAGGGGCCGGTACATAACGATCTGATAAAGTGGCAGGTTTGGCAGTTATGACATAGCTCTTCACAAGAACGGCAGAGCTTTCTTTCCGAAAAAATCTGATGGATAAGAGGACATGAAGCGTCAATATCAATACGGGTCTGACGAACGTGTACGTTAAAATGGGTGGTTTTCTGCCTGGATATTACTTCATCACTGAGATCCCAGCGACTTCCGAGAATATCCTGGTCGCCGATAATCTGCAAATCTTTCGACAATCGCCGGGTTATGCCGAGGATACCTTGAAGAAAATCAGAGTTTTCGTTTTGCAGAAACAGCGCCGCTCGTTCAAAAAGATTGGATGATGGAGTAGTAATTGCTGTAAGTATAAGGTGAGTAAGCTTGTTGAAGCGTATAGTGGAAAGCATCGTGTTGCTGAATTGATACAGCAGTGTCAGCTCAGCGACGCTATTACCCGGTTCAGGATGTGGTGAAAAATCGTTACTATTCATGTCAGATCCAGGGTGTCACAGTGCCTTGAAAAAATTACATCAGACTCTTCGCTCTTTTTCCTCAGCAATCATCTTGCAGTCGATACATTGGGTCGTCACCGGTCGTGCCTTAAGGCGCGCTTCCCCGATCTCTTCTCCACAATCATCACAAATGCCAAACTCTTTTGACTCTATACGGTCGAGGGCATCTTTGATCTTGTTGATCAGTTTCCGCTCTCTATCTCTGATGCGTAATTCAAAGTTACGGTCTGACTCCTGAGTAGCTCGATCGGTAGGATCCGGAAAGCTAAGAGCGTCAGTAGTCATCTCTGTAACCGTCTTACCTGCCTCACCCTGCAACGCCCTCATTTCCTCATTCAGTACAGCTTTGAAATAATCCAGTTTTTCCTGTTCCATGGTTGACTCCTGTTTCAAATAAACTGCAAAACTCTAGTGAAAATATTACTACAAGTCCAGAAAAAAATTGCGGAGCGACTTGGGATCTCATCTGTTGATTTTACAAAACTATTACACTTGTTATGGTCTGGGCGTTGCTATGATGCTTGCACATTTACTAAATGGGGGAGAAAGATGACACAGCCATTAAAAATTGGAAAGCACACGGTACGCTATCCCCTTATCCAGGGTGGCATGGGGGTTCGGATCTCAGCCGGTCGGCTGGCAGGTAATGTTGCAAAAAACGGTGGCGTTGGATTGATCGCTGCGGCGGGAATCGCTCTCAATAGCGGCCTCTTTGATGGCAAAAATTTTTTCCAGGCCGAAGCAGAGGCTTTTAAGGCAGAACTGCGCAAGGCTTACGAGATCGCTCCTGACGGTGTTATTGGCGTAAATGTCATGGTTGCCCTCGCTGACTTCGAGTTGCTTGTCAAAGCCTCCATCGAAGGGGGAGCCAAGGTAATAGTCTGCGGAGCCGGTCTTCCAATGGGGCTGCCGGAGTTGACTGCCGAACACCCGGATGTTGCATTGGTGCCGATTGTCTCCTCGCTTCGAGCGGCTCAACTTATCGTGCGGAAGTGGCAGAAAGCCTATCACCGGCTGCCGGATGCCGTGGTTGTAGAAGATCCTGACACGGCTGGTGGCCATCTTGGTGAAAAAATGGAAAATATCGGTATCGGTCAGTACGACCAATACAAGACAGTCCGCGAGATCAAGGCATTTTTTCACGCTGAATGCGCTGCAGATATACCAGTCATTGCCGCAGGCGGTGTCTGGGATCGTACCGACCTGGAATATGCCCTGGCAGAGGGTGCTGACGGAGTTCAGATGGCAAGTCGTTTTGTTTGTACCGAGGAATGTGACGCCGCTGAAGAATTCAAGCAGCGCTACATTAATTGCAAAAAAGAGGACATCGGCTTGATCATGAGTCCGGCAGGGCTGCCGGGACGCGCCATCTTAAACAACAGGGAGAACATACGTCAATACGACCTTGATCTTCATACCCCCTGCCGCATGGGTTGTCTTAAAAAATGCTCCTACAAGGAGTCGGGTGAGCGATTCTGTATCGTGACGGCGCTTGATCGAGCTCAGCGCGGTGATGTGGAGACCGGCCTGGTCTTTTGTGGATCCAACGCCTGGAAAGCTGACCGGATTACCACCGTGCGGGCTATTTTTG
>CAYQMO010000255.1:0-5276 GCA_964418315.1 uncultured Geobacter sp.
TATCCGGGGCGGAAGGGTCATTTTTCAGGCGATTGTATTTCTCGGTCTGGAGTAGCGTACGCAGCTCACGACCAAACTCCTGCCTGTCTGCAAGCTTTATCACCACGCAACCGCCGTTGGTGCTGGCACTCTGCATGATGCACTTTGCCGGATTAAAAGCTGCATAATCGTCGTTCAGGGGGGTGATGACCTCAAGTGTCAGGTCGTGACCGGCATTTGTCCCAAAGAACTGGCCGTCGCAGATACGATTAATACCGTAATCCCGCTTGTTGACAGGGTAACGGAACTTGTTGTCGTCTTTGTAGACCTCTTCAAATATCAGTGCCGCAAGCTGTTTGGTCTGCTCACTGCTGGCAATATCCACATTCTTGATTTCCCGTGATACATCCCGCTCTTCGTTGGTGAGAAAGAAATACAGATCTCCATTGCTGGTGATGAGTGTTTCCTTCTCCAGTCGCTGAAGACTCTCTTCAATCTTCCGTCTGAGAGTGAGTCGGTCATCATCGACTTTCTCAATGCAGAGGGTGACCAGGTTATCCACGTTCGGCTTGATGATGTCCACATAGCGAATCAGAAACAGTACTCGCAGCAACTTGGTGTCGAACGGCTCCAGACCGGTATTGTCATCAGCCTGCTGGATAGTCAGCTTAACGATGGTTTCGAGGAAGCTCTCAATAGCAGGATAGAACTCATACAGCGGCACCAGTGCGCCAATACGTTCTTCGGAAATACTTTTTGCCGCCGACTGGAACGCATCAAGCATGGAACGTTCACCTCGACTTAGGTGCATTCCGGTAGCACCAGCTTTGCGAATCGACTCAAAAACCTTCTGTATAAGCTGAAAGTGGTATGGAGCGAAGGGGTAATTGTCGATAAACGACTTTCCGTCTGAAAAGTTCTTGAGGGTGGCACTGTGAGTAAAGCTAATCTGGTTCTTGAGAATATCACCCTTTAAGTTCCACAAATCTTCGAGGGCTCGGCGGGCATCCCCGGTCTTTTCAAGCAGACGTGCCTGGATGACTTCATCGGTATTGGCACTGGACAGGGAGAGTTTGGTATAGAAACGACCTTGAATCTTGGAGAAGTCATTAGCTTTGGAACCCCGAACCTCACCCAGGACAGCATCAATATCTTCCTGCGAAGTCACGATGACCCACGCTCTGCCATTGCAGATACGCCCCAAATCTTCAGTAACCGTTTGGAGGTTAAGCATAAGATTGGTTTCGCTGCCGATAAACTGGCCGACTTCATCGACGAGGAAAACAATCCGGTGCTGCGGACCTTTACTGTCCAGGTACTCTTTGACCAGCTTGCTGAAGCCTTCAATGTTGATGCGGAATTTGTCTTCGGCATCGTCGAACCATCTTCCGGCTGATTCCGTTGTCATACCCAATGCATGGGAAAGGGCATCGACAATGTGGTCCCGGTTGAACGAATAGGCATCACGCTCTTTCAACCACTCATTACCCGATGCTTCCTTGAAAGCTTTATGGAAGGCTTCAATAACACCCTTGCTCTTTAGGTATCGCTCCATGTTTGCTATATGGGGGTCATCGCCACTGAAACCGAGCTTCTCATTGAACACCCGCAGGAATACCGCAAGGATGGCGTCTTTGCTGTCTTTGTTGTCTGCCTTGCTGTCGATATTGAACAGGATGACATCAGTGTCAGAGGCTACCGCACGTTTGATGTCCTCAAGGAACATGGTATCGGCGATTTTCTCATCGAAAAACTCGACAGCTTTACGGTACTGATTTGATTCAGCATCATGAGCCTGGCAGTTGCCAAGCAGGTAGGATAGGATTTTGATAAAGTGTGACTTGCCGGAACCGAAGAATCCAGACACCCAGACTCCCATACGTGCTGAGGCAGCAGTGTCATTGGGGTTATCTATGGCACCGAGGTATGACGTAAAGAATTGGTGCAGATACCTGTTCAGTTCCTTGGTGACGACGTATTCATCAAGCTCCTGCCAGACGACGGTATCATCTCTCTGGTCAGCTTTTACGACACCATTGATGCTTCGGAACAGGTTCTTCTCAAATATATTTTTGATATGCATGGATTCCCTCTGGTTATATCAAGTAGTCACACCACAAGCCGGAAAGCCCGGTAATAATTGTTATCCTTCATTTTTCCGAACAGACTTAAGCCCTGCCCATCGTATGCACCAGGATAGAAGACGACCAACGGTGTTCCACCCATAAGCGGGTGAAGATTGTTCAGCAGAGTATGCGAGCGTATGAGTGGATAAGCATTGCCGATACCGGTCATAAATACGAAGTCATGCTTTTCCGGTTGGGCAAGCTCGGCAAAGACTTTGGCAATCTTTTCTTCGTGTAGCAGTCCCTTCAACGCCTTGAATAACGCCTCGTCACCCTTGTCCCGTTGCAGGGTGACCGCTCTATCCAGATAGCCACGCTCCTGAAGGTAATCCACGACCACCTTGAAAAGGTTGATATGCGCTATTTTCAGTTCCGGCTTGCGCTTGGATGCCTTATCTACGACAAACTCGACATGCTGACGAACCTCAAGCTCGTTTTCAGCGGGGTAGTCAAAGATGTAGAAACCGATTTCGTTACCGAGTCCGGCATTGGAAAGGAACTCATGGGAAGTAATACGGTCCAGTATTTTGTTCAATCGCTCTTTAAGGGCATCATTCATGGGCTATTTCCATGCATTTCAGGATGTAGTTTTCATTGTGGTTATAGAGGACCTTACTGACTTCAGTAGTGACAAGAACCGGTTGCAGCTTGAGCGACCGTGTACCGTCCAGATAGCCGGATTCGGATAATATCCGGTAGACAACCTGTCCCATTTTCTTTCTAGTTATAGCACTCCATGTGGCAACCGCAGGGTCAATGTGAGCACACTCTACAAGGTACGCCTCCCATTCTCTCGTTTCCAGTCTTGGAGTAAATGTCCGGTAGTGCCGTCGCAAGACCTGCTGCATAAAGTCACCAAGTAAACGGCTGTGCTTGATTGCTGCAGCAAGCAGGCATTGAGTCGCTACTTCTGTTGTACCATCAGCAACCATCACCCACAACTCCCGTGGCATAAGTTCAAGACGTTTCCTGATGAGCGTAGCCATGCGTTTGGCAGTAGCAGGGGATGTCTTCTGCAGGACATTGTCAACAGCAATTGCCCGCTGCCACGCTTTGGCATCAGCATCCAGCAAGAGCAGTTGCACGATGGCACGACTTTCCTTGAGAAGGAGCGATCCGGCTGTTATTTCAGCGTTATATACGTGCTTTACTTCTTTCAACTAAAGAGGCTCCAATTGCGAAGAGAAAACAAGACCCTGCCAATCAGGACAGTTTGTTATCAGTTTGCGTTTTGTTAATGGGGATTTCGTTCCGTTGGCAGTACTGAACAATCAAATATTCAACCATGTTACTGACACTTCGATGCTCACGTTCTGCCGCTTGACGCAGAGCTTCACGCACTTCAGGAGCTATTCTGAGATTTAGGTTGGTGGATTTTAGAATGGCCATATCTGTACACCTCCAATGTTGCGGAAATATACAGCAGAAGCACAGCAGAAGCAAACAGTGATTACTGGGTGTAACTAAAAGAAATGGGTTTGGTTTTAATGAAAGGTCTGTTGGTTAATTCATTGGAAAATAAACCGATTGGCTATTGCAATAGAAGCATCTGCAAATCCCTAGCGCCAAGCTCTTTGGAGCAAGCTTTGTTCAGAGACAAGCACGATAATTGCGCGCTTTCGGGAAATGCCTGTTTCGGAGGATTGATTCCGAACGGAAACATACGTTCCAGATGATTCTCGGCAAGCTTGAAGGTCAACGCTACCGAGTCCATATTGGAGATGCCGAAGGCTGGGGAATCTTTACGTCAACGCGGCCAGCAGAATATTCCCTTCGCAATCGAATGGAAACTCGTTCTCCACTATTGCGCAATGGTAGAAACTGGAGGCTGTGAAATTTGCCTCCTCATATAGTCTGTAGTCAAGTTGTGAGCCGGAAGAATATGATTTACTTGGAAGAGACATTTACTACAATTTCAAGAATATTTTCCTGAAGCCTCTTGTTGGGAATAGCCCGGTAAGAATCAAGAAGAAGTTGCTCTGACACGCCGACAGGCATGCTTTCTACGGGTTCAGAGAAAAGTGCCTGAACCGGTATTGATAGCGCGCTCGCAACCATTTGGAGCTTTTCGGTGTTCATCATGTTCTTTCCAGACTCATACTTCTGGAATTGCTGCGGTGATACCCCGATCAGTTCGGATAACCGTTCCTGACTCCAGCCGGCTTGTTGCCGTAGCATACGCAGCCTTTGACCTATTTCCTTACTGCTGAATATCTTGCTCACGTCGCACCCCGTTTAAGGCGGAGCATACTCTCTGACGTGCGCTCATAGAATAAACCTGAGAATGATGTTTACTAAATCTCAAGTTGTGCTAGTATGCATACATTGCAATTTTCAATTGTGAACAGGGAATAAAACATGAAAACGCCATTTAGATTTCAAGCGTCGGAATATGACTGTGTACCCACAACCCTCATTAATGCGTTATCTGCACTTTTTTCAAGAGATGAGATACCACCAATAGTAATAGAAAAAATATATTCCTACTCACTTGATAACATTATAAATAATAACATGTGCCAAGGTACTACCAAAGATGCGATAAAAATGATCGGAAACTGGTTGGACGCGTTTAAGGATGGTACATTTTCGGTTCGCTCAGAATATTTTACTGGTGACAAAGTTAACCTTAAGCCAAAGAGCAAGATACTAAAGACTTTAAATGAAGGAGGAGTTGCTCTTCTCTTTGTTTGCATGAAAAATAATTACTGGCATTATGTCCTTGCTGTAAATTCCGAAGGTGACTTCATAAAGTGCTTTGACCCATATCTACTGACCAAAATAAGTAATGAGGAAGATCTTGAATTCATTGAGCAAAACAATATACAAATTCAATCTCCAAATTTGAAAATACATATCAATCGACTAGACTCAGAATCGAAGAGAAAAAAATATGCTTTTGGTAAGATGAACGAAAGAACGTGTTTGCTTTTAAGCAGAGATAGCTTAGATGCCTGACGAAAGTTTCCGATCGCACTCCCCCAGTGACGGTACTAACTGTAAGTTACAACCGGTTTTCACTTATTCCGACATACTCCTTGCGCTGTCCGACGGACAGTGCCGGTACCAGGTGGTCAAGCAGCGTTGAGCGCAGGCTTGGCCGTGCCATCGCTAACTAGTGACTGACAGAAAAAGCCTGTTTTCAAAAATACGCTCTTTGTTTTTTGACAG
>CAYQMO010000256.1:0-5028 GCA_964418315.1 uncultured Geobacter sp.
ATAGTTCTTTTTGCTGACGATGCTTCTGCCAAGCTCTTTTTCGGTTTCCTTGCGTGCTGTACCGGCGACGCTGCCGCCCCGTTTGGCCACTTTTTTGTTTTTATCGAATGTATCCGGTTTTTCTGTCTGAGATATTTCTGTTGTCACCTTTTCACCCAGCATGGTGAAGATCAATTCCAGATCAGTCATATGGTCGCGCAAATTCTCGTTTTTCCGGGTCAGCCCTTTCAACTCCTTGTGTTCAGATGGTGACACACCAAAGGTTGCCTTGGCAATTTCAGCCGTCAATATACCAAAGTCCTTTTCTGTGGCAACACCCCGTTCTTTCCATTCATCAGTCAGGTTCTGGCGGATCGCAATTCCCCGCAGACGCTTGTCGATCCACTCTTTTGGATACCCTTTGAGTTCATAGAGTTGTTTCATCCGTTCCTGAGAAAGTTCAGGATTTTCGATTTCCTGAATTCGCTCATATCCGACCTGTGCAAGCCATTGTTTCAATGGTTCAGCTTTGGGGGAAGGGATTGATTGGATAATACGGAACAATCCTTTTGTATTCGAGCAGTCTGTTGCGTATTTTTTGCCGTCGTCAGCTTCAAGTTTCAGTTGTACCCAAACTGGGGACAACTGAAGATCAGTAAATTCCCTCTTCTTAACTTTTCCCCAGTATTGGCGGGGAGTTGGTGATTCGGATAGTACCGCAACAACGTCAACAACAGAAAACCACCATTCACCATCATGAATGATTTTTCTGATTTGTTTTCCTTCAAAGATGGCCAGTTTGATAATTTCTTTTGCAGTCATATCGGTAGGATTCCTTTTAAACATAACGTGCTGAATTCGTGTATCGTTCCAACGCTCCAGCGTGGGAACGCAGCCTCTGACGCTCCAGCGTCCCGTCTTGATTCCTTCTGCCATGCTAAAAAATCTGGCCACTTTTTGAAGCTGTATTCTTTAAAATCAGCATGTTAGCTACTAAGTCCGCACGTGCGGAATTCTCAGGTTTTTATCCTCGTTCAAACCAGATGCACCGCTTATCACCGGGATGATTTCTACTCATGCCTACCCGTAAAGACACTCATGGCTTTTGTAGGGTGGGCAGGTTTTATTGTCCACCAATGTTATATTGCTCCGCGTGGGCATGGTGAAACTATGCCCGCCCTACCGGGCTAGAATTCTATTATTCAATCTGCTTTCGTGGCAGCCAATATGATGGATGCCTCTTTTGATGCATTACCGCCAAAATAACCACTTCATCGGGATCAATTCGATAGATGAGAGAATAAGGGAAACGTCCGATTAAACGGCGGCGAATATTTGTTTGCACGACAGGCCAGCGTTCCGGCGAGCAAGCAAGGTCTTGCAGTGCTATTTCGACTTTATCAAGAAAATCATGACCAAGACCGGGAGCTTGCAATTCATAATAGCGGGCTGCAGCGAACATTTCCTGTTCTGCCGGAGGAAGCAGGCGGGTTGTATAACTCACAACTGCCCACGCATTTCAGCTATTGCTTCAAAAGCATCCCTCGCTGAAATAGTTCCATTTTTGTAGGCATTGTATCGCCGTTGCGCCTCATCCAACCATAATTGTTCATTTTCTTGTTCATCAGTTTCGTCGAGACTAGCCAAGAGATGTTGCGCCAGTAGCGCCCGTTCAGAAAGCGGTAAAGTTAAGGCCTCTGCTTCAAATGTGTGTCGATTCGCTAACATAATTACACCTCCATATTGATGTTTTGTTACCTTTCCCACTCGTTGCGTCTCATCGGGGTGATTCATGCTCATGCTCACTGGTAAAAAACACTCAGCATTTGAACAGCCTCAGCGTGAAACGTAACATTACAGCCATCGACAGCATGTCAATGTCGCGTTTCACAAAAAAGCGTCCCATGACGTGTTGCGGCAACATGTCATAGAGTCAGTTCTGTAAAAAATACCTAATTATTTCAGATGGTTGCTTGAACTTACTCAAGAGATTCAACGCTACCTACAAAAGTTCATTTAAACATCGAGCTTCCTCAAGGTTTATGCGATACATGCGGCCATGTTTCCGCAATAGTTGAATGAGAGCTGGTCCGTCTACCAAAGATATCGGCTTATCTTTGGCAAATTCATAAGAGTCTGGTCCAAAGCCACTTGTAGTTACGAGAACCCCGCGATTGGCTCCCTCATTTACAACTGTCCCATATAAATCTCTCACAGAGGAGACATCAACAGTTCGAGTATACCTCTTCGCTTGGAAAACGTACTTGCCGCCTCTGAAGGGATCCGGGTCAAACATTATCGCATCAACTCCTCTGTCTCTTGATGCCTGTGTGACTTTTACTTCAACACCGTTTTGCCCAAATTCCCACTCAAAGAGCTGCCTCACAAGATGCTCAAAATCATCCCAAGGCATTGCTGCAAGGTTAGTATCAAGAATTAGGCTTTCATCAACATCTCTGCTTTCAATAATTCGGCGGTCATTTTTATCAAAGGTAACAATTGGTCGAATTTTGGATACATATTCAGTCGATGGGGTTGCAATACCTTTTAAGTGGCGGAAGCATGCCTTGGGATCTATATGGTCAAATTGTAAGCGAAGCAGATCTTCTTTACGGGCCTGTAGGGAGGCAATAATGCCCTCTTCCGGTTGGCCTGACGCACTATCGAACCATTTTTGATTGGCATTAATTGCAACAGTATCATACATATCGGCGGAATCAGATTTAGAAACGAGGTACGCAGCACGGATACAGAGAGAATACAACAACCTCTCACACTGTTTTTTCTTCTCAATTGCAGATACTTCCGTTGTTTTGAAGTTCTTTGCCGTTTTGGTGATTTTAGTGCGGGCGAAATCAGGCACATCAAGCGTAACAAGCAATAAGCGCGCTTCGTGGTCGTAGTTAAAGTCAGCATAAAGACATAGAGGTTCTGGCAGTGGATTTTTGTAATAAGTTAACCGTGCAATAGCCTCAATAGCCTCTTTTTCCCGATCCTGATAGAACTTGACGTGGCTCCAGGCAAGTTCGATATCACGCAGGTATTCTTTTTGATCCTCATTTGCAATTGGACTTGTGTCCGAGATTTTCAGAAGATCAACACCGTACGGTGATGATATAAATTTTGGAGACAAAAGACCTGATATAACTTCTACAGAAACAGGGTGATTTTTATAATCGAGCCAATTTCTGTAGTCGCCGGATATTTTTGGGTCATACATCTTTAAAGTTTGCCAAACATCTCTTAATTTTTCAAAAGTAGAGAAACCGCCATCTATACAATCATCAGAAGCCGATTTTCTCCCATGAAGGTATTCCATACCATCCACATAAGTAATCCCGTTTTTTTGTAATAACTATTCGTCGTCATATTTTGTGTATATCCTGAAAACACTCCTGTAACCTTCCGTATTTTCTTTGCTTCGACTATATTCGAATAGATCATAGTTCATATTTGCTTCCTTATCAGGAATCCGGCTATATTTTTTGGTGACCTTTAGACATCAACACTCGACTCCAATAAATCCACCTTGCCTCGGCATCCGATATTGCGAAGGCATCTGATCCCAGGTTTTACCTTGCAGTTCTCTTCCCGCTTTTTTCTTTCTGAAACCACCCCATTGCTTAAAAAAGAACGGAACTTTTGCCTGAAGGCACTGTTCCCTGATCTCGACGACCCAGTCCTCTTTTACCGGACGTGCCCCAGGCCCGGATTCACCACCGACAATCACCCAGTCGATGCCGCTTAAGCTTAGAGCAGGTATTGCCCCCAGCAAAGGCTCTATTGAAAGAAATTTGACGTGCGCAGCAGTAGCCCGCAAGAGATCTACGCGACAAGTATAATCACTATTTTCGACGCTGACCCCCATCCAGATATTTTCTGCCCACGGCAATTCCGAACATATTTCACTCAGGCGCTCTGCCCGCTTTGTGAGTACCTGGAATGTATGCCAGTGCGCCCGGTTCATCACATCAAAAACCTGCTTTATATATTCCGTCGGTATCTCATCCAGAAACAGATCGCTCATGGAATTTACGAAGATGGTCAGCGGTTTTTTCCATGACAGCGGCATCTTCAGTGCGTGGGGATGCATCGCCAACTCAAATCCATTAACGTAGTTCTTCTGCCCCATGGCTTGCAAACGTTTCGCCATGCGCTCGGCATAGCAATTTTTGCATCCGGGGCTTATTTTAATGCACCCGGTCACCGGGTTCCAGGTTGATCCGGTCCATTCGATAGATGATTGAGCTGCCATGTCATTTCCCTTTCAAAATACTACCAGCAATTTTTAAGGCAAGAGATTTTGCTTTTTCGTTCTTGTTTCCGCAAGCAAAACATAGCAAATACAGCGGATTGCCACGGGAGTTGTATAACAGTAGCGGTTCCTTTGCGACACCGGCAAAAATACTTTTCAACCTCTCAACAAAGTAGTCTGCAATTTTCTGAAAGCCCGCTGTTTTTTCAGTTACTTCATAATCTCCAAAAAGGCTTGGCATTTGCTCTGTCTTGTAGAAAATGTCCTTCCAGTCGGCTGAACCGAACATACTATCCAGTTTTCGTTGCCATGCATCGGGAATTTTCCCGTCTTTGGTCAGTAGTCGATTAACTCCAATGCCAAGCGGAAACAGATACCACATGTCAATTGCTTCCGTCTTGGCTATAACCTCTATGGTCTGCCATGCTACGTTCATTCCGAACGGATCAAGAAAAAGAACTGCCCGAAGGTTTTTATTCTTCCATGAAGGTTCGCAAAACCGCTTGATTGCAACATTTGCATCCTCGTTAAAAATGTAGATGTCCTTTGCTTTGTCAGGGAACTCTACTTTGAGCTTTTCCAGTTCTGCACATTTTCCAGTATCCTGTTCTATGAAAACGTATTGAGCAAATCGCGGAGTGACTTCCAGAGCAATTCTGGCCGATCCGGTATGGAAATCATCTGCATCACCACCTACTAAATCGGGAAACATGAGCTCTTGCTGGTTATAAATGTTCTTGATGCTTCGATAACCGGTACCGGCAAAAGCATCTATATAAACAAGGGTGAATGGC
>CAYQMO010000256.1:5038-5266 GCA_964418315.1 uncultured Geobacter sp.
ATTTTTGAACACGTAAAAGTTTTTCAGCAGTCCAGTCACCACCAAATTTCTGCAAGACATCAGCCATGCAAATTTCCTCCTAACTTCATTTTTTGAATTCAAACTCAACAATACCGTACCACATTTTCACACCTATACAACTCCCGTAAACCCGGACACCCGCTGAGGCGTTCTTAAATTATTGAAAATGTTGGTTTCGTTTGTTTCATCAACGCGACGCTTTTGGTA
>CAYQMO010000257.1:0-5248 GCA_964418315.1 uncultured Geobacter sp.
ATCTTACCGGTTATCTCCTCGTAATCACAGATCAGGGCGGCGCCCGGATTCTTCAGTTTCGGATCATATCCCATGCGCCGCGCCAGCTTGTTAAGATAGGTTCTCGTTCCGGAGAGATCGTTCGCCGAATAGTCATGGATGATGCGCAGGCGGTTTTCCAGTTTGCGGAGAAATTTGTATCCAGCCAGCAGGGTTTCGGCGCTCCCCTCCGGGAGCAGACCGAGACGGCTGATTTCCTGAAGGGCAGCGATGCTGCTTGGCGTGCGCAACTCCGGATAATGGCATCCTTCTTTCAACTGCAGATATTGAACGGCAAATTCTACATCCACCATGCCGCCGCGACCGGTTTTTATGTTGTAGTTGCCATCGGACTCCCGTGCCAGTTCATTTTCCATGCGCATCCGGAGACGCCGTATCTCCTGTCCCCCCTCAGCGTCAATGGTCGTGTCGTAAACAGAGTGACGGATAATATCGTGAAGCTGGTTGGCCAACGTCTCATCGCCCAGAACCACGCGGGCTTTGGTAAGCGCCTGCCTCTCCCATATCTGCGCTTCCTTGCGGTGATATTCGAGAAAGGAATCAAGCGAGGTCACAAGTGGACCGGAATTCCCGGAAGGGCGCAAGCGGGTATCGATTTTATAAACGTAACCTTCGCGGGTCTGCATGATGAGAATCGAGATTATTTTTTGAGCCAGCTTGGCAAAATATTCGTGATTCGAGATCTGCTTTTCTCCGTCGGTTACCCCCTGGCGGTCATAGACGAAGATTATGTCGAGATCAGAGTGATAGTTGAGCTCGCCGCCCCCCAGCTTGCCCATGGCTATGATCGCCAGGTGTGCCTCTGCGCTGTGCCCCTCCAGTTGCCAGGTTGGGCGACCGAAGCGACCCAGTTCCGCCACCGCCAGTCGAAATGCTGCTGTCAAACAGACCTCGCCGAGCAGAGAGAGCTGCGATGTCACTTCACTCTGCTTTAATCGGCCATGAATGTCGTTCAGGCCGATGCGCAGAAATTCTTCATTGCGGTAACGCCGCAGTATGTTCAGGTGATCCTCAAAATAGTCACTCTGTTCAAGTAACGCGGCCAGCTCCTCCTGCATTGATTCCTTCTCTTTGACAATGGATGAACCGCTGCGGGAGACCAGACTGTCAAGCAGCTCCGGATGGCTGATTAATATTTTAGAGAGGAATTCAGACATACCGAACAGGGACACCAGCAGTTTTATCGTGGCGCTGTTTTCCGCCAGCAGGGCATAATAGGAAGGGCGGGTGGCGATAACCGTCATGAAGCGTTCCAGATTGGTCAGCGCCAGGTCAGGGTCGTACGAATCGAAAAGTTCCTGAACAATCAACGGGGCAATTTTTTCCAGGAGGCGGTGGCTCCGTTCGGTCATATTGCCTCTCGTCGCACCCCGCCGCAGCGACATCAGGTTGTCGTAGGCTCGCTCTACATCTTCAAAGTGTCTTTCGGCAAGCATATCCTTCACCAGATCCGCATCCGCCTTGGGATCGAGAAGGAAGAGAACCTGCGGGTGAATATCCTGCTCAAACTTTTCGTCGCGAGAGTGGAAGAGGGTGCCGTAAATGAAAGAGACATTTCCCCGATGCTCTTCCAATACCTTGCGAAAGTTCTCCAGGCCGTCGCTGCGAAGATAGCCGCATCGCCGCGATAGCGCCAGCAGCTCCTCTTCCTTGATCGGAAGATTGTGGGTCTGGCGCTCCTGTACCACCTGAATCCGGTGTTCGACCGAACGGAGGAAACGATAGGCATCCCGCAGTTTCAGGTGATCATCCTCGCCGAGAAGATTGGCAGCAAGAAGCGCATCCAGGGCGCGGAGCGAATTACGCTCCCGCAGTTTCGGGTTTTTGCCGGCATAGACCAGTTGCAGAGCCTGGATGAAAAATTCGATCTCGCGGATTCCACCGCGGCCAAGTTTGAGGTTTATCTCTCCTTCACGGGAACGAGCCAGCGAGGCATCAATTTTCAGCTTCATCTGTTTCATATCTTCGATCAGGTTATAATCGAGATATTTGCGATAAATAAACGGCTGCAGTGTTTTGAGAAGCTGCTCACCAAGCGCAAGCGAACCGGCCACCGGCCGGGCCTTCAGCATGGCCGTGCGCTCCCATGATTGTCCCCATGATTCATAATACATTTCCGCCGAGCTGAGCGACACCGCCATGTCGCCAGATTTCCCTTCCGGACGGAGTCCGACATCAACGCGAAAGACAAAGCCGTCCTCCGTCACCTGCGACAGTGCCTTGCTGATCATCTCCCCCAGCTTGTTGAAAAAGGCATGGAGCGAAATGACCCCCTTTTTGCCGCCGGAACTGGTTGCGACACCGGACGTTTCCCCTTTGTCAGACTCATAGAAGTAGATGATATCGATATCGGAGGAGAAATTCAGTTCCCGTCCCCCCAGTTTCCCCATACCGATAACGGTCATCTCCGCTTCAAAGAGCGACGCATTCTCCCCGGCCAGCAGCGGAGCGCCATGTTCGCGGATCAGGCAGCGCCGACAGACCCGGTATGCGACCTGTAATGTCGAAGAGGCCAGGTCGGCAAGCTCCCTCATAACCTCTTCAATCGGTGCCAGGCCATTCAAGTCACGCGCGGCGATGCGCACAATATCAAGGCGCTTGAAGCAGCGCAGCGCTTTCTGTAGCGCGGCAAAATCGGTGGAGTCGTCTACGGTTGCAGCGACGGCGGCATACATATCTTCGGAAGAGCGGGAGTGGTCGATGCCGTTTTCCAGAAACAGCCGGCGGACGATATCGGGGGTTTTGTACATCAGGTTGACCACAAACGGTGAGGAGCCGCAGAGCATAATAAATTGGGCGAGGCGTTTTTTACGCTCCGCCAGTTTCAACAGCTCATCGGGAGAGATAACACCGGTCAACCGCTCGAAAGAGTTGAGCGCCTGATCAGGGGAAGGGCTTTTTAACGCATAGATGACGATGCGGTGGAGTGTTTCAACTGTGAATATATTCCGAAGCAGTAAAATGTTTTCAGCAGTCCGGCTACCGTACTGATAGCCGTGCGATTCCAGATAGGTGGCCAACTCGGCGACTCTCTTTTCCGCACCAGGGAGGGCGAGTATATGAATGAAATCCCTGGAAAATCGCTCAATATGCATGTCAGATTCCGGATACTTTACGCAGGCCGCTACAGAAGTCGCCCCTGACGATACCGTTTTCGGTGATGATGGCAGTGATATACCTGGCAGGAGTAACATCGAACGCCGGATTGCGCACCCGTACCCCTTCCGGTGCGATGGCAATCCCTTTGATATGGGTCACCTCGCTGAAGGGGCGCTCCTCGATAGGAATCTTGCTGCCGTCGGCAAGGGTGAGGTCGAGCGTCGAAACCGGAGCGGCAATGTAAAAGGGGATATTGTTTTCTTTCGCCAGCACGGCAACGGAATAGGTGCCGATCTTGTTAGCGGTGTCGCCATTGGCGGCGATACGGTCTGCACCAACAACGCAGCAGGTGACCTCGCCACGGTTCATGAAGAATCCGGCCATGTTGTCTGAAATAAGCGTCGTCGGAATCCCGGACTTCATAAGCTCCCAGGCGGTCAGACGGGCACCCTGCAGCCAGGGGCGGGTTTCGTCGGCAAAGACCTGGATCTTTTTCCCCGCTTCATGGGCGGCACGGATAACACCGAGCGCGGTACCGTAACCAGCTGTCGCCAACCCCCCGGCGTTGCAGTGAGTCAGAACTGTAGCGCCATCCGGAATCAGTGTGGCACCCCATTTGCCGATATTTTTACAAATGGTCAGATCTTCCTGCTCAATAAGGATGGCCTCTTTTTTGAGAGCCTCACGGATCTTGTCGAGCTTCTTATCGCGATTCGCTTCCGCGACCCGCTTCATCCGCTCCAGTCCCCAGAAAAGGTTGACAGCAGTCGGGCGGGTTCGTCCCAGCACGTCACAGACATTGCCCAACTGGCGGAAAAAGGATTCGTGGGTATCGGCTATGATCGACCGCGCGCCAAGCGCGACCCCCATGGCGGCTGCCACACCGATGGCCGGTGCCCCCCGGATGATCATCCCCTTGATAGCTTCGGCAACCGATTGAAAATCGGTGTAGGTGTTATATATCTCCTCCCCAGGCAGGCGGGTCTGATCTATCATGACAACGGTATCATCAAGCCACTCAATAGTGCGGAAGGACATGGCAGTGCTCCTTATGATTCGGAATAGTTATGGCTTCCAACTGAAAGTTTCATTCACCTGCATCCGCTTGAAGACGGTCTTGAGGTTGCGCTTCTTCAGTGCCGACTCGAATGCTTCCGGGGTGCCGGTCAGTGGAGCGAACGTACCGAAATGCATCGGAATAACGATCTTGGGATTGACCAGCTCAACCGCCACAGCGGCACGCTCCGGCCCCATTGTAAATTTGTCGCCGATGCAGGCAAGCATTACGTCGACCCTGGAGAGATCGCCGATAAACTTCATCTCACCGAACAGATCTGTATCGCCGGTGTGGTAGATGGTAGGTCCGTTAGTAATGGCGATAATGAATCCTCCAGGATTACCGGCGTAGGCGAGGCTTTTCGGCAATCCCATCTTGTCGTCATATTCTAAGCCAGAACTATGCAGGGCATGAACAAAGGTAATTTTCACCTCGCCCCCCAGCAATGTCACTGTGCCGCCGATGTTGCCGGTTCCGGAAAAATCGGCCTGCTTGGCCGGGAAATCGGCATATTTTACCATCGCCTTCATCAGGTCATTACTGGCAACCAGCTTGGCACCTGTCTTTTTGGCAATCTCAACGGTATTGCCGATATGGTCTCCATGGGCATGGGTCAGCAGGATCTGATCGGCTTTGTCAAGACCGGCCAGCAGTTCTTTTCCTTTGGGGTTGGCCGGATTCGCCAGCCAGGGGTCGATCAGCAGCACCTTGCCGGTCGGTGTCGTTACTTTGAACGCAGAATGGCCGTACCAGGTGATGTCAGTTATGCCGACTGCAGACGCAGTCAACGGTGAAAGTGCCAATGCAGCGAAAGCCAACAGTGCAAAAATCAGTTGTTTCATTGGTAATATCTCCTTTACATCTCCATAATCACCGGCAGTATTACCGGTCGTCTCTCGATAGTTTTTTTGCAGAAACGCCGTAGCGCCTGACGTACAGCGGTCTTGACCTCTTCGGCATCACAGCGCATTTCTGTGTTGATTTCTTCCAGCGCAAACACCACCACCTTGCGGGCATCCTCCAGATACTCCTGACTTTCATCCTCAAAAACAA
>CAYQMO010000258.1:0-5163 GCA_964418315.1 uncultured Geobacter sp.
CTTGTGAAGCTTGTAGTCGATGCTGTCAATTAGAGCCTGATAGGAAGCATCGATAATGTTTTCGGAAACACCGACTGTGCCCCAGCGGTTATGCTTGTCTCCCGATTCAATCAGCACCCTGGTTGAAGAGGCTGTGCCCTGTCCTGCCGGGAGAACGCGCACTTTATAGTCAAGCAGTTTCACTTCCTTCAATTTGGGATAGAACTTTTCCAGAGCCTTGCGAATAGCATTATCGAGGGCATTGACCGGTCCGTTACCTTCAGCGGCGGTATGCTCAACCTTGCCGCCAACCTTGACCATAATGGTTGCTTCTGCAACCGGTTTTTGATCCTCACCCCGCTTTTCATCGATAACCCGGAAACCAAGTACCGTAAAGAATTTTTTGTGTGAACCGATCGCTTTTTTCATCAAAAGTTCAAATGATGCTTCTGCTCCCTCAAACTGATAACCGCGATTCTCCATATCCTTGATGTTATCAAGTATTTCCATGGTGACCGGATCCTTGCTGTCCAGATTGATATTAAACTCTTCAGCCTTGGCAAGAATGTTTGAACGACCGGACAGATCGGATATCAATACACGGGTACAGTTACCCACGACTTCGGGGCGCATGTGCTCATATGTCTCCGGGTGTCGCTGAATCGCACTGACATGCACTCCACCCTTGTGGGCAAAGGCAGCATTACCGACATACGGTTGATGCTTATTCGGCGATATATTGGCCAGCTCATATACATAGCGGGAAACTTCCCGAAGGTGGCGCATCTGTTCGTCAGTAATACACTCTTTCTTCATCTTGGCCTTTAATGCCGGGATTATTGAGCAGAGATTGGCGTTACCGCACCGTTCACCAAAACCGTTGATCGTGCCCTGAACCTGGACAATCCCCTGTTCGACTGCAATTAAGCTGTTGGCCACAGCAGATTCACCATCATTATGGGTGTGAATGCCCAGAGGGGTTTTGATATGTTTCTTTACCGTCTTGATAATTTCCGCAATCTCATACGGCATAGTACCGCCATTGGTATCGCAGAGAATAATACAATCGACGTTGGCCTGTTCAGCGGCCTGGAGGGTTTTTATGGCGTAGTCGGGGTTGGCTTTGAAGCCGTCAAAGAAGTGCTCGGCGTCATAAAAAACTTCCGGTGCATGTTTTTTGAGGTATTCAAGGGAGTCGAAAATCAGTTCCAGATTTTCTTCAAGAGAGATGCGTAATGCCTCATGAACATGAAAATCCCAGGTTTTGCCGAAAATGGTAATCGCATCCGGCTCTGCCTTAACAAGTGTAATTATGTTGTTATCCTTGTCCGGGGTAACCTTGGCACGACGGGTTGAGCCAAAGGCGGCAATTTTGGCCTGATGCAGTTTTTCTTTCTTTATGTCCTTGAAGAAAGAAATATCTTTGGGATTACTCCCTGGCCAGCCACCCTCGATGTAGTGAACACCTAATTCATCAAGTTTGTGGGCAATGCGGATTTTGTCCTCAAGCAGAAAGGATATATCTTCGGCCTGAGTGCCGTCCCGCAGGGTTGTGTCATACAACTGAATAAAACTCATCTGTACCTCCCAAAATTTAGTAATAAATGCTTTGCCGTGTCGTGATTAATAAAATAGTGTTCCCTTTTAGCTTGTTTTTCCAGATATTTCAACTAAAACGGGCAGCAGGCACAAACTGTTTATCCTAAAAAACATTTACCGTTTATAGTATCAGGCGTTCAGCAGACCAATTATCCAGATGGCAAATGTAATGATGCCGGCTGTCCCCCAGCGGATTCCTGCGGACTCGACAAAAACATCCTTTGCCGGAAACGCTTTCAACATTAGCATTATGGACGAAAATATCCAACCGCTTAAACCTGCAATAAGAATAACTGACCAGAAATCATGCAACATCTGTAATCCTATCTCCCCAAAATATTAGAAAACAATGTGTTCAGGCGGAGCTTCCACACCATTAGCACCGCTTCTCTGACAATAGAGCCGGACATCTTTGAACTGCCTGCGTGACGATCGATAAAAATAATCGGGATTTCGGCAATGCGTAGACCTTTTTCCATGCAGCGGTAGTTCATCTCAATCTGAAATGAGTAGCCATCGGACGTTACTCGCGACAGATCTATCGCCTCGATCGTTGCACGACGAAAACATTTGAAACCGCTGGTACAGTCCCGCACCTGCAAGCCGGTAACCAGTCTGGTGTAGACACTCGCACAATAACTTAATATCAGGCGCCTTATCGGCCAGTTGACGACGCTGACACCGTTCAGATAGCGGGAACCGATAACCAGATCGTTTCCCTGAATTGCGGAGAGAAAAAGCGGCAGCGATGCCGGATCATGTGAAAAATCGGCGTCCATCTCCAGCAGATAGTCGGCACCCATCGCAAGCGCGGCTTTAAAACCTTCACGATAGGCAGAACCGAGGCCGAGTTTGCCAGAACGATGCAGTACGTGAACGCGGCCATTATTAGCCACCAGATCATCTATTATTGCTCCGGTGCCGTCGGGTGAGTTATCGTCGACAAAAAGAATCTGGATACCAGGATGCTGGGCGAGAACAGCATCTGTTAATTGCCGGACATTCTCTTTTTCGTTATATGTCGGTATGACAACGAATGCCTTCAAAATGTCTCCAGCTCAACCGAGAGTTTTGTCCGCCCGGCGTTTTTTAGATGTGATGAGACGAACCTGCCTTTCCTGAAACCAGTATGCATACGTCCAGTTCATCATGACAACAAGCCGGTTGCGGAAGCCGATGAGATAGTAGAGATGCAGCAGTAGCCAGGCCAGCCAGGCAATATAGCCGCGAAACGTGAAACCGGCAGCGACAGCTACGGCAGAACTCTTTCCAATCGTCGCCATCGACCCTTTATCTTGGTAATGGAACGGGGGGAGTGTTTTCCCCTGTTCACGCGCAAGAATCATTGCGGCCGCATACTCACCCTGCTGGCTTGCCACAGGAGCCATCATCGGTAGCGGCGCCCCGTTCGTCGCCATGAAACACGCCATATCACCTACAATAAACACCTCCGGATGTTCCTTGAGGCTAAGATCTGGCTGCACCACAATTCTGCCGGCCGCGGCTCGTTCAACTCCATCGATGCGTCCCGCCAGATCAGAAGCAGCGACTCCGGCCGACCAGAGCAACGTGCGAGAAGGGATCACAGTTCCGCCATGAAGTTCAACTGATTCAGCAGTAGCCCCGACGACGCGACCCTCCAACATGACTTCAACTCCCATGGATCGCAGTTTTTGGAGTGCGTACAGGCGGAGATGTTCAGGCATGGCAGCCAGCAGGGTGTTAGCAGCTTCAACGAGGATAATTCTGGTTTCAGAAACAGCAATGGTAGGATAGTCACGCGAAAAGACAAAGACAATCAACTCCCGCAGAGCGCCCGAAAACTCGACCCCAGTCGGCCCGCCCCCTACAATCACAAATGTCAGCAATGCTGCTCTCCGCACAGGGTCCTTCTCCCGCGAAGCATATTCAAACATCAGCAGAATATGGTTGCGTATATCCTCTGCCTGAGAAAGCCGCTTTAGATCAAAAGCGTGCGTTTCAACACTTTTCATGTTAAAAAAATTGGTGCGACTGCCGGTTGCTACAACAAGGTAATCATACGGAATTGACCCTGTATCGGTCTGCACTGTTTTTCCGATCAGATCAACGCCAAGGATTTCAGACAGGAGAAAAGTGGAGTTCGGCCATTTACGTGTCAGGCCGCGCAGAGGGTAGGCAATCGCCTCTTGTTCAAGACCGGCGGTTGCAACCTGGTATAAGAGAGGCTGAAAAAGATGAAAATTATGACGGTCTATCATGATCAGTTCAAAATTGCTTTCGGCAAGAGCTTTTGAAGCTTTTAATCCGCCGAATCCCATTCCGGCTACAACAACACGTTTTTTCTGCATCTTAGGCACCTTTCACAGCAGATTTTATTGTCAGTATTACCACGTATCACGTCCATCGCTTAACCTGGAATATAGTCTTATAAACCGAATTGCAGCATGAGGCAAATAATATGAATTCAGATCGAATAAAATGGAATGCACGTTATGAATCGGAGGACTCGTTTCTTGGTGAGCATCCTTCGCCTTTTCTCACCCGTGAAATTGACAGGATCAAGAAGCTGGCTCCAGGCACAAAGGCACTGGACATAGCCTGCGGAGAAGGAAGAAACAGCGTGTTTCTGGCCCGGCACGGCTTCAGTGTCACCGGGTTGGATATTTCTGATAAAGGTCTTGAAAAGGGGGTGAAACGGGCTCAAGCAATCGGGGTTGACGTCGAATTCAGAAGAGTCGATCTTGAAGATTACATTATTCAGGAGAGATTCGATCTGATTCTGAATTTTAATTTTCTACTCCGAGAGCTGATTCCATTGGAGGTAGCGGCACTGAATCCGGGAGGAGTGCTGCTGTTTGACACCATTATGGCCTCGGATCAGCTTCTCCAGAACCACAAACCATCCTATCTGCTGCAACCGGGGGAGTTATCCCGCCTGTTTGGAACATTTAATGGCGAAATCCTTTTTTCGGAAGAGAGTATGAGTGGGACAATGCCAACGGCCAGAGTGCTATTTATCAAACAATATATGTTTACATCCTAACAAATAATGCGTATATGTTTATGCTATTTAAATGTGACTTAAAGAACAAAACAATTAATAGGAGCTAAGCATGTGCGCATCAACTGCTCAAGTTATACGGTCTGGTCGCCAGGAGATGTCACTGCACAGTCCCTCGTACATCGTTGGTATCGGTGCATCTGCTGGTGGCCTGAAAGCGCTGGAGCAGTTTTTTGACAATATGCCGACTAACAGTGGCATGGCCTTTGTGGTGATACAGCATCTATCCCCGGATTTCAAGAGCCTGATGAGCGATTTATTGTCTCGTCACACCAGCATGCCGGTACACCAGGCAACAGAAGGAATCGGGCTCCAGGCGAATAATGTCTACCTGATCCCGCCAAAAACACAAATGACCATTATGAATGAAAAATTAAACCTTACTGAACGAGTTATAAGTCAACATTTGGAATTGCCGATCGACATTTTTTTACATTCCCTGGCCAATGACGCTGGTGAGAGGGTAATTGGCATCATTCTCTCCGGTACCGGTTCTGACGGTTCCCGTGGTATTCAGTCAATCCATAAAAATGGTGGTCTTG
>CAYQMO010000259.1:0-5136 GCA_964418315.1 uncultured Geobacter sp.
CTCTCTTATTTCGCCGTTACGATATCGACCGTATTCCTGCTGTTGTTTACGCTCGTGGTGTTAAAGCTGAGGACACTGGTTTAAGTGAAGGTGATGACAAAAATGCCGTTATTGGAGAATATTGGAAAGCCTTTGGTGATGCCAGCCTTGAGTACATTGTAGAGCAGATGCAAAGGGAGTCGGGTTCGGAGAGCTTGTTAAAGCTCTCATCACTATAATTATGAAGAAAAATGATCGATTAAAAATACTGCGAATACTGAATGGCTTGACACAAGACGATCTTGCGGCTGCGGCATGTCTACCAAGGTCTTCCATATCCGCGTATTAATTGCCGTCGAAAAAGGACAGGGTAATCCACGCCTTGATAGCTTGGAGAAAATAGCCAAACCATACGGGCTGGCGGTGTCTCTGGTAAAACTGGCTCCTCGAAATCAGTAAATCAGGTGCCGATGGTCGTTTTATTCTGAATTATTTCAGTTTGCTGTTCCAAAATGCGATATAGGCCACATAAGCCTTCTTATCAGTCAAAAATCTAATGTGCTGCTCAGCTCTCAGCCTGTACGCTGGCATACTCTTTATTCCAGTCCGACGTGCTTTTCCATTCTATGGTTGCCATCAATCAAGTTAAATCGCTCTGGAGATATTTCTGCCATTATCACAGGCTGGGAAATTTCAATTGAATCTAAGTGAGACTCGTTGATGGATGAAAAAAGTTCGGAGATTTCGCTTACAGCTATTTCCTCAAGAGAAAAGCCATCAGTATTATCTTGAATATATTCAATCATTTTTGTGATGTTGAGCTCGAAAATGCCATTCAGATAAAGCTCTTCTCCGTCAGCAACCGGACAGGGCATGAAATGATTATCGACTTTCATTTTTTTAGCCATCTAAGTCAAGAATGGGAATCTCAGTCTATGTCTCCTGATTGTCGCATAGATAGCGCGCTACTTGCTTTGGCTCAACACTATGGTTTACCGACCCATGGACTGGATATCACTACCAGTTACGATGTTGCTCTTTGGTTTGCCACGAATGTTTTCAAAAATGATAGTGCTACTGAGATAGCCACTTATCAGACAATGGAAATCCACGAATGGTCGGAAGATTCGGCTAAGTGGCCGGTTGTATTGGCCTGCCAATGCGTAACAAACTCCATTAAGCCGTCCTTGCACGATTGCTAGAATTTAGTTCCTTTCGGTTTCGGGGCTCAGAGGCCAAATGTTCAAAAGGCAAGGTTCTTTCAAGGCGGTCACAGTGACCATCAGAACCGTCTTGCTGAAACTGTGGTATGTATCTTCCGTCTTGCGCCCGGAAACTATAAAACCGAGTCAACGTTGCTTTCACTTTTTCCTTCGCCTGATGAGGACCCTGCCTATCGTGTAATGCTTGAATTTGTGGAATCGACAGAAATCGGGACAAAGTATATTAATAAGTTCCATACAAAAGAAACTGTGCGGGTGCCCTTGAAAATGGAATTTTAGAAAGCTGATGCCAATCAATTGGAAGGATCGGTGAACCGGTCACCCCAATTCCAGTTGCCACGATACAAAAACGGGTAGCAATCAAGGAGAAGCTAATGAGCACAGCGAATATTTCTGAGCCAATTACATGTGACAAGTTATATCAGGAACGAGCTCGTGCAGCATTCCCCTTACTCGTCCGTCAAGCGCAAACAGGTGTTCCAATCTTTTATTCAGACCTCGCTGAAGAGTTGGAAATGCCCAATGCTCGCAATCTCAATTATGTGCTTGGTAGCATAGAACAGTCGCTTGAGCTACTGTCTAAGGAATGGAAAGAGAAAGTGCCACCGATCCAATGCCTTGTCGTCAACAAGAGTACTGGTTTGCCCGGAGAAGGAATTGGCTGGTTCCTCGTAAAGAAAGAAGATTTTACAGCCTTGCCATTACTCAAAAAACGCGCAATTGTTGACGCTGAACTTCAACATGTTTTCTCATATCCGCGATGGGGAAAAGTTCTTGATTTTTTTCACTTGAGCAAGCATCCACAGATTTTACTCCAATTGTATCCAAGGCGTCAGGAGGATTTGGAGGAGGTGAAAGCAAACACCATAAAGCTCTAAAAGAGTAGCCATGATAGAAACAATGCAGACCCCAACGACACGCGCTGAATTCGAACACCGTTTTCATCTTCTACGGGAGCAGATGAAGCACGGAAAGATGCTTTTCGCAGATATAAGCATGACTCTAGGAATACAACAAATACGATATTTACCTAACGGCCGGATCGATTTTCTTAGTGTGAACGAATCGGCGCGACTTCAAGCAAACATGATGCTGCAATTTCAAAATAGAGACTTCAAGGAAATGCTCAAAAAACGAGGAGATCAAGGCGAACAAAATGATAGTGCGCCAGAAGATACGGGAGAGGCAGAGTAATGTGGGTGTGCAAGAGTTGCTTATTTGACTAAAATTGAAGACCACATCAGGGAAAGATGACGTGAGGTGCGGGTTTAATACTGCAACACATACAGTATCTTGCAAAAACAGTATGTTACACATATGAACAGTTTTTTAGATGGTGCCCAGTGTCGATGTACTGCCGACATACCAATAAAAAAGCTAACTTCATTAAATAGTTATCATTATTTACTTAAAGGGTGCCACGGGACGGAATGGGATCGATTCTCATGTATTCCGTAACCTATTGAAACTGTGGGCGTAATCGCTAACGAGTTACCATCGAACCCATGAAGCCGGTGTACCGGTCGGTGTACTTGGGTGTACTGGAGCGTAATGTAAACGAATCAAGGGATTCAATACAGTATTTTTTATGTGTGATGGTGGATTATGCAGCCGGTTCGATTCCGAAATGGATGTCAAATCAGGCAACAGAAATTGTCATCTTTTTCAACTCACGAGCCTGACGGAGCATTACCACAAGCTTGAAACCATGAAAACCTTTATCGTAGTTTTCAGCGAACTCAGGGTCACGTTTTTTCCTGCCATCAATGTATACTCTTAAATCGCTCATACTCATTTCTCTTCAGCTACAAATCTTTTGCCTGTTGTTCAAGATCTCGGATTACTGCGGCCAGAAAGGCGGGGCGCACATGCAGTGTGGTGCATCGAGGAATTGATGATAACAATTCCAGTATTTCCTTCTTGGTACGCAAGTGTCGTCGAATAGCGCGGATCAAAATACCGATCGTACCGTGCGCAGGGATAGCGAGCGTTTTTGCTGCCAGGCGTGCAGCGGTATCATCAGTGAACAGAATGCTCAAGGGGGACGCCGAGCAGAGTATTAACGCCTCTCGCTCACCGCTGTGCAAACTATACAATGGTGTTAATGCGTCAATTGTAGGTGATGAGTTTGGAACAATACTGCGGAGGAGAATTGCTTTTGAAGTTTGAAGTGCTGCTGGTCGATGAAGCTGAACTTCTCTCCAAACAGCGTCAGGAACCATAATCTGTTTGAAGTCATACAGCAGGTCAAGACAGTCAAGTTCATCCAGATGTATCAATGGGCCAGCATCGGCCACCACAACCACGCTAGCAGCTGGTTGGTCAATCATGACCACGCAAGCCCCATTCAACATCTTCCCGGATAAATTGCTCAGTCATAGCTTCTTGATGTGATTCGAGGTAGCGTTGCAGAGACTCCGAGACCAGTGCATCAAGGTTACTTACCCAGCCACGATCAACCATATTTTGCGCCTGCTGCCAAAGCTGCTGTGGTACTTCCGCATGGAGTGTTGCCATTTTGTAACCTCCGTACAAAAAAAAACCGCGTGGTACTCATTGAATCTGAGTCTTATCAGTCAAACTCTGAAACATGTTCACAAAAACTGTCTCATTTGCCGTACAATAGTATCAGATATTTTAGCGGTTTGACAGAGCATTTAAACGTTAATCCAGCGTTAAGTATCAATGCTTACAGACGGAGATTCTCCGTCAATGATTAGCGAAAATACTTGTGGCGATATGAATCCGGCATCAAATCCGTCTATTTGCCACCAATCCAGATATCGCTTCAGAACATCTTCGGTTGAAAAGTATCCCAATTCGCACAAACTCGATGCCAATTCCAATGCCATGCAGGTAGGCCCGCCATTCTTCTCGCCCGCAATCATCCCAAGCAGGACACCCTTGACCCGGTCGTAGAATATGGTTGGAGTTAAGCCGGAATCGCTATTTTCGTGGCTAATCACTGGATGCGTGGCTGACAAAACTGCTCCTCAATTCCACATGGTATTCAGAGTCCGTCAATTTTAAGCATGGAGTCTTCATACATAAACCGAATGGTTTTTCAGTTGAAAAAGTTCCTGTTGTTCGCATTATCACTCGGCATGGCAATTCTTACCGAAATGTCCGCTGATCCTTTTGCCTGAGCATTTTTAAAACGGAACGTTATCAATATCATCAAAGCCGCTGTCATCAACGTTTTTGTTAAATCTATCAAAATCTGACGCTTTATCTCCCTTACCACCCAGCATCTGCATCTTATCGCCGACAATCTCAGTGGTGTAGCGATCATGCCCATCTTTGCCTTCCCATTTGCGGGTCTGAATACGTCCTTCGATGAAGACAGATTTTCCTTTGGTAAGATACTGACCAGCAATTTCAGCCAGTTTCCCCCACAGCACGATATTGTGCCATTCAGTGCGTTCTTCCAATTCTCCACTTTTGTTCTTAAACTTTTCGCTTGTTGCCACTGAAAAGGTTGCCACGCTCTGCCCGGAAGGCGTTGCGCGAATTTCGGGGTCTTTGCCCAGATTGCCGATAATCATTGCTTTGTTAAGTGATGCCATTGTTTTACTCCTCCTTTTAGTGGTTCAAATAGAGATTCATATCAAATATTCTGTTTGTCGTACTGTCATAACCGCTCCCTGGAATGCTTTAAACTCAACTCGTACCCGTGAGTTTACAGAATATTATATCTCATAATACAGTAGGACCTCCCCCGGGTAGCGTCCTATGTACCTCAATCTTCATCGTCGTAATACCAACCCTCATCGTTGGAGCGTTCCGAGGAGTCGTTATCTCCCATCAGCTCCTCTCTCAGAAGGTCCATTTCGTTATCGTAATCATCTTCCGGGCCGTAGTAGTTATTTATGCTCATGGTATCCTCCAAATGTTTCACGTATGTCGTATTAAACTCTGATACCGAAGTTTCTAT
>CAYQMO010000260.1:0-3526 GCA_964418315.1 uncultured Geobacter sp.
GGTGGTTCATTGCGCAAACAGTTGGATGAATTTGTCCATCGTGGCAAATGGTAGTAGCGCAATTTACAAAAGACAACTTATTCGCATATTTGAGCATATAACGCGAATATTACGAGGAGTCTTTATGGTTAAAGCAGTAATGTTACTCATGATCTTGGGCATATGCTGTGTTGGTACAGCCAGTGCGTCGGAACTATTTGAGAAAGACATGTTATGAATTACGTTAAACTTGGCGCAACAGAGCTGACAGTTTCCGAGTGCGGTTTCGGCTGTATTCCGATTATCCGTCTGCCAAAAAATGAGACCGTTACGGTGCTTCGACATGCGTTCGAGCGTGGCATTACCTATTTCGACACTGCGAACGCCTATCGCGACAGCGAGGAAAAAATAGGGATGGCTTTTGCCGGCATGCGTGACAAGGTTGTGATTGCCACGAAGAGTCTGATGCGAAGTGCCGAAGGCATTGCTGTACACATGGAAAACAGTTTGAGGATGTTGCAGACTGAGTATATCGACTTGTATCAACTGCACCAGATCGCCCAGGAAAAGGATTGGATGGAGGTGACAGGGCCTAATGGCGCCCTGGAGGCGGTCATGAAAGCAAAAACCGCCGGAAAAGTAAGGCATATCGGGGTGACATCGCACAGTCTGCCAATGGCTGTCAAACTGGTAGAAAGCGGACTGTTTGACACGATCCAATTCCCCTTCAACCTGATTGAGGAAACGGCAAAGGACGAACTGATCGGTGCTGCTCAGAGTAAAGGAATGGCCTTCATTTGCATGAAGCCTTTTGGTGGCGGAGTAATTGACAATGCCGAAGTAGCCTTCAAGTACCTGCGCGACCATGCCAGCGTCATCCCCATTCCTGGATTCGAGTCGTGTGAGCAGATAGATGAGGTACTTTCATATTATTTTCAGCCAAATGTGATTACCGAACATGACCGTAACATCATGAACAACTATCGCAAAGAATTGGGTAAACGGTTCTGCCGTCGTTGCGAATATTGTCAGCCTTGTCCGCAAGGAGTGTTTATAACACCAGCAATGGGGTATCCTATTGTCGCATCAAGAATGTCTCCAGCGGTTGCGGTGGAATTTTGCAAAAGACCTATGGAAAGCGTCCAGCTTTGTACTGCCTGTGGTACATGTTTGAGTCGCTGCCCTTATGAGTTGCCGATTACTGATATTCTGAAAACCAATTATTCACTTTACGAAAGACACCTGATAGAAAGCCCATCCTGACTGGGTTTGTTTCGATAAGAATGCTCAACAAATTCAGCAGCATCAGACAAAGGCCAACTTTTGGATAATTCCAAGCATATTTTTTCCTCTTACGAAAAATTCGTCATCGCCGTTCTTGCGCTACTGCAATTCACCGTTGTCCTTGACTTTATGGTTCTGTCACCTCTTGGCGCTATCCTCATGCCAAGGCTAAATATTTCGACGTCACAATTCGGTCTGGTTGTTTCTGCGTATGCGTTCAGTGCTGGAGCTGCAGGGTTACTTGCAGCCGGTTTCGCCGACAGGTTTGACCGGAAGAAGATGTTATTGTTCTTTTACGTCGGTTTTGTCTTCGGTACATTTTTCTGCGGCTTAGTCGATAGCTATATGCTACTTCTCTGCGCCAGAGTCATCACGGGGATTTTTGGTGGAGTAATCGGATCAATATCTTTTGCCATAATTACTGACACCTTTGCCATGCAGGTGCGTGGTCGGGTGATGGGTGTCGTGCAAATGGCATTTGCAGCCAGTCAGGTACTTGGTATTCCTGTGGGACTTTATCTTGCAACGCATTTCAACTGGCATGCTCCGTTCATGATGATTGCAGCAGTCGCTGCTCTTGTTGGTGTACTAATCGCTCTCAAACTAAAACCAGTAACAGAACATCTAAAGGGTGGACATGACAAAAACGCGTTCGTCCACCTTTGGCACACCGCATCTAATCCGTTTTATATAAGAGGCTTTGCGGCTACGATGTTGCTTGCCACGGGCGGCTTCATGATTATGCCGTTTAGCACCGCATTCTTGGTGAATAACGTTCTTATCCCAGAAACCCGGCTTTCAGAAATTTTCTTCATAACCGGTGTGGCCTCCATAATTACTGGTCCTTTCCTCGGAAAGCTAGCTGACAAGTATGGTAAATACCTCTTGTTTGTCTTTGGCAGCATTCTTTCGTTGATTATGGTAGTGATCTTCACGCAGCTGGGTCCAAACCCAGCCTGGATAGTCATACTGATCAATATTGTTCTTTATACTGGGATTTCATCTAGAATGATCTCGTCTTCCGCACTGATCTCTGGAGTACCTGAAATGAAAGATCGTGGGGCATATATGGGAATAAATTCTTCCATTCAGCAAGTATCAGGCGGTATCGCCTCATTCGTGGCAGGACTCATAATTTTCCAACCAACAAAGAATGCGCCCCTTCAGCATTTTGATACGGTGGGCTATGTCGCCGCCTGCTCAATGCTGATTACTCTTGGTATGATGTTTGTCATCAACCGGCAAGTATCGAGAAAGCTTAATGTTGTTAACGTTTGAGATATAAAATGACAATCAAAATTCAATGACGTGCTTTAGCCTATGAGGAGCAACGATGTTTAATAACTGGAAAAAGCCGAGTAAGCCGTCTCAACTGCAGGTAGAAAATGAGACTCTCACTGCAACTTACGGCAAGTTTTGTGCTGAACCGTTTGAAAGTGGTTTTGGAACCATTCTTGGTAATTCACTCAGACGTGTTCTACTCTCATCAATTCAGGGTGCCGCTATAACCTCGCTGCGGATCAAAGGCGTGTTGCACGAATTCTCCGTAATCCAAGGTGTCACCGAGGATGTCGCCGAGATCATATTAAATCTAAAGTCTGTCCGGTTTAAACTTCACTCTACTGACCAGGCTACCGTAAATATAATATGCAAAGGGGCCGGTGTTATCACAGCCGGCAGTATTATTACTGGACATAATGTTGATGTAATGAACCCAGATAAATACATTGCTACCTGTGGAAACGACGCAAATCTCCAAATTGAAATGACTATAAAAACGGGGCACGGGTATGTACCTGCTGACCGGAATAGAAGTGAAAATGCCCCAGTTGATACTATCGTGCTTGATTCGATCTACTCACCAATCAGGAAAGTAAATTTCTCCGTTAGCAAATCAAGTGACGGACAGATGGCCGAGTTTGACAGGCTGAATCTTGAGGTATGGACTGATGGCAGTGTTACACCTGCAGATGCCGTTGCCTATGCAGCTAAGATTCTGAAAGAACAACTGACTATATTCGTAGGTTTTGATAAGGACTATGTTCCAACTGTAGATGACGATGTTCAGGAGACTACTATAGACCTGGATGATTACCTCTATAGGAAGGTCACTGATTTTGAGCTGTCTGTTCGGGCGGCTCATGCTTTTAGCACTGCCGGAATTGATATTATCGGCCAGTTGGTAATCAAATCAGAATCGGAAATGTTGAAGATAAAAAACTTTGGTCGAAATTCTCTAACCGAAATAAAAGATCTACTCGCC
>CAYQMO010000260.1:3626-5102 GCA_964418315.1 uncultured Geobacter sp.
GAAGATAAAAAACTTTGGTCGAAATTCTCTAACCGAAATAAAAGATCTACTCGCCAGTATGGGGTTATCATTTGGAATGAAAATCCAAAATTTTCAGAATCCAGAGCTGATGGAGCCGTTGGATGATAAATCCATTGGCAATACGGAATAGAAATGCTGCGTAACAGGTTGATGTTTTGTTATTGATAATACTGTAGGCCTGGAATTAGCTCATAAGATCATGGAGGGTACTGAAGTGAATATCGTGCCGTAAGTAATTCTCTAGTACCTGGAGAACAAATGACCTTATAGAAAATATTTTGTTATAGCGGCGATAACCCGGTCAATTCCAGCAGCGTCTACATCCATATGTGTCACGAAACGCAAGCGGTATAAGCCGGTAACCAATATGTCATGTGACTTCAGATACTCTATAAGTCCTGCAGATTGCTTTTTGGCCGGTCCTTCCAAATCGACAAATAGGATATTCGTATGTGGCCTTTCCACCTGTAAGCAAGGTACAGCTGCTAAACCATCTGCGAGTCTCTTTGCAAGAGCGTGATCATCGGCAAGGCGTTCTACATGGTAATCCAGAGCGTAGGAACCGGCAGCAGCCAATATACCCGCCTGACGCATGCCGCCGCCAGCCATTTTGCGAATGCGATGCGCACGGGCAATAATTTCGCGACTGCCGCACAGCACTGAGCCCACTGGGGCACCCAATCCCTTACTCAGGCAGACTGAAACAGTGTCAAAGCAGCTGGCAATGCGCCGGGCTTCTTCGCGAACATTTGTCCCGGTTATTGCGGCCTGTGCCGTTGCAGCATTAAAGAGACGGGCTCCGTCAAGATGCCGTGCCAATCCTTTACTCCCGGCAAGTTGTGTTGCCTGCTGCAGGTATGCAAAAGGGAGTAGTTTCCCTCCCAACGTGTTCTCCAGCGCCAACAGTCGTGTGCGGGCAAAGTGGGCGTCATCAGGCTTGATGGCACCCTCGATATCTTCAAGTGCAAGAGTTCCGTCTGCCTGATGTTGGAGCGGTTGCGGCTGCACACTGCCAAGCACCGCTGCTCCTCCTCCTTCCCAGCGGTAACAGTGAGCAAGCTGTCCCACGATATATTCGTCACCACGCTGGCAGTGGCTCAGTATGGCGCAGAGGTTGCTCTGGGTACCCGAGGATACAAATAGTGCAGCTTCAAATCCGAGCATTTCGGCAATTTTTCCCTGCAGCATATTGACACTTGGATCATCACCAAACACATCATCACCCAGGGGGGCTGTCATCATGGCGTTGCGCATGGCTGCTGTAGGTTGCGTAACGGTATCACTTCGCAAATCAACAATGGATGTCATGGAAGAAACTCCTTAAATTTTACAACTATCTATTTCCCCATCAGTTCAATACTCCAGAAGGTAAGGAAACCGGCAAACAGTACGAGAGTGGAGATCGGCTTTTCCTTTACCGCATGAGCCTCCATCAGCAACTCCTCTGTGACCAGA
>CAYQMO010000261.1:0-2787 GCA_964418315.1 uncultured Geobacter sp.
GAGTTGCTTATTTCATACTTGACTTGTTGCTAATGCCCGGTACATTTTATTACAGTTGGGACAAACACCAACCCATGTCACCAATTATGTCGGAAAACATCAGCCATGGACTGGCGAAATTCCCGTCAAAAAAACCGGCGGATGAGAAAGTAGCCAGCACAGGAGGGGGCTCTCTTATTTGACGAAATTTCTGCTTTATTCCCCTAAAAACCGGGCGGATGAAGTAAGTAGCCAGCATAAGGGATGAAGAACCCACCGTCCGCGGATTGGCGCACCCGGCGTTAGGCGAACTTTTCCAGATTGACCGCCACCAACGGAAACGCTTCGTCCACGAATTTTTCGAGGGCGGGGCGTTTTTTCATGTGGCTGTAATGTGAGGCAAGATCATAAATTGCCGAGGTGACTATAGTGGCGGAGAGTTCGGCTGAAGTATCTGGTGTTGATCGTTCCAGCCAATGCGATAACAAGTTGAATATTTGTTTTTTGAACGATCCCTCCACCAGTGATTCAAATTGCTGATTAGGCTTTACACATTCATTGCGCATACAGGTCAGCGATCCACAAGCCATGGAAATTAAATTCCGCAAATTTTCGGGCGTATATTGATTGCAGATCGGCGTGATCTTTTCAATGTCATCTCTAACCAATTGTCCGATCCAATGATCGAGCAAGGCATATTTATCCTGAAAGTGCATGTAAAACGTGGTGCGGTTAATTTTCGCTTTGCTGGTTATATCCAGCACGGAGATGTTCTCGAAATTTTTCTCAGCGAGGATTTCTTTGAAAGCTTGCAGAATCAGGCTGCGGGTGCGGATGATGCGGGGGTCGATCTTTTCCTCATTAAAAGACATTTTTGCTCCAGTGTTGTTTAGCGGACACTTTCCGCTTTTTGATGGTTGACCCAGTTGAGTAAAAACAGTAAAGTAAAAGACAGGTGTCGGTTAGTCGACATCTGTAGAATATCATATCTTGTGAGGAGAGTCAAATGAAACAAATTAAAGAACAAAACGTTTTGGGTATGGCTGCGAAGATCGGAGCCATTTTATTCGCGTTGTGGGGCGTGCTGCATATTTGGGTGGGATACGAAGGCATCCATCAATACCTGACCGGCGGCACAGAGGGTATGTGGAACATGGTGATTGGTGGAGTCAATGCTCCGCGCGCCGCGTTTCAGCACACAACCGATGCGATCACGGCTCATGCGCAGGCGCAATTGCTCCTGAATTTCACTATTGACGTGGGCGGGTACGGCGTGCTGGGACTGGTCGTTGCATGGATGATCTGGACACAAAAATCTTGGACAGGCTATTTCATTGGTCTGTTCGTTATCGGCATTTGCGATCTGACCTTTTTGTTTGCGCTGGTGACTTCCGGCATTATTGAGTTTGGCGCCGCAAGTCTTGGCGGTCCGATCATCTGGTTCTTGGCTTGCGCGATTACACCGTTTGGTTTGCCTGCCCTCGGAAAAGGAAAATAATAATGAATATAGCGCTTGTCATTCTTGCATCGCTTCTGGGATTTGCCGCTACTGGCTCTGGAATCGCTAAATTTATGAAAGTTCCCCAAATCATGGAATCTATGGAACATGTGGGCGTAAAGGCTTCACTGATCCCGTTACTTGGCGCGCTTGAAATTCTTGGCACTTTGGGGCTTGTACTCGGAATCTGGATGCGCCCCCTGGCTATGCTGTCAGCGGTCTGCCTTACCCTTTATTTCTTCGGCGCTGTCGTTTCACACCTCAAGGCAAAAAGCAAAGTATCAGATGTGATCCCAGCATTCATGATCATGGTGATTGCAATGCTTGTCACTTATTTGGAGATCATGCTGTAAAACGCAAATCTTGTCTGCTATTTTGTGGAGTAGTAATGTTTACTGAAAAAGAAATTGCCTATATAAAATCACAACACCTGTTACGCATGGCGACTGTTTCCAAGTTACTTCAGCCGGATGTCGCGCCGCTTGCTTTCCAATTTGATGGGGATAAGTTTTTGATTGGTGGGTTTGATATTACAAAAACTCTTAAGTACAAGAATATTAAATCTGGCAATAATCTGGTTGCGATCGTGATCGATGATCTGGCTTCTACGAATCCCTGGAAGCCGCGCGGAATCAAAATCCATGGAACGGCTGAGATTATTGAAGCAGGGGAACGCAGTTCATTGCTCATTACTCCTCAAAAGCTATGGAGTTGGGGCATTGAAGAAACAGGCATTCGTGGACACTTCAGGAAGGCTGCGAGGGAGTAAGGGCGAATTTCCCTTCGATCAAAGCAGTGCTTTCTTTGCCAACTTCTCAGATTCTTCCAATACCACCCGTTCTTGAATAAATGTGATAATTACTCCGACTTTCTCAAAGGATGTCTTGATGAAAAATATAAAACCGATTATCGAACTGATTGAGTTTACCGACCCGTACTGTACGTGGTGCTGGGGTTCCGAACCGATTCTGCGGCGTATCCAGGAAACCTATGGCGAGCAGGTTTTGCTCCGTTTCGTGATGGGGGGACTCACGGATAATTCTGACCAGGTCCGTGATCCGTCCAATGGCATCGGCGGCTCCGACTGGAAGCGGCAGATCGCTGCACACTGGGTCGACGCATCAAACCGTCATGGTATGCCGGTCGATATCAGCCAGTTTGCCGAGAAGGTAGCGCCAAAATCAACCTACCCGGCCAACATTGCCTACGAGGCGGCCAAACTCCAGGACCCCAAGCTGGCAGACCGCTATTTGAGGCGTTTACGCGAAGCGGCAGCAACTGAAAGCCGTTCAATCCATCTAGCGGAAGTG
>CAYQMO010000261.1:2797-4669 GCA_964418315.1 uncultured Geobacter sp.
ATATTCTAGGCAGTAGTTTTTCTGATGATAATATAACAAATATTCTTGAAAGTGTTGAATTTTGTATAAAAAGGGATAAATCAATACTCGTGACGGCTCCATATTGGCGTGCTGATATTCATATTGACGAAGATATTGCCGAAGAAGTCGGATTGGACCGGGTTCGATTCATCACTGATCTTACCGGTCCTGCCAGGCAAGCGTTTGTGGATGACCAGCGCCTTTGTCACGAGTATGGCGCGCATGGTTTCCCAACCTTTCTCATTCGCGCAAACGGTCATGAACGACTGATGCGTGGCTACAACAGGTTTCCTGCTTTTGCCGCAGTATTTGACAGCCTAGTTGGTGAATCTCTTGAAAAACAGCGGATCATGATCAGTGACGAGGCTGTTCTCAGCTTCATCAACAAGTATGGCAGCGCTGCGACGCGCGAAGTGGTTGAGGTGTTTGGAGTTTCAGCTGCCGAAGCGGAGGTGATTTTACATCAGCTGGTCTCAAAGGAGAAAATCGAAGCACATCCAGCAGGCACAGGCGCTCTTTATCGAGCGCTCCTATCTGGCGAATACTGCGATCCCATTACGGGTGAATGTCTGTAACGCAATCAACCCGGAGACTATGCGGCAACTTCGCGCTTCCGTATTGCATGAACAGATGGGCTTTATGCAGATTGACTATTAACATAAAGGATGATCATATTCTTCTCATCGCTTAAATCATTGCCTCAGATTGTTGCGGGTTGTCACCGTAGTCTATAAAGGTTTGTGATCAAAATGGGGTGGACGGTACCGCCCACCCCATACTGCTTAAGACCTATGAGTCCTGACAGGGAGAATTAATCACATCTGAGTCCAACAAAAGAACTGGACGAGCCATCTGATTGACGCGCTTTGCCCGTTCTCGTCAGAGCGAGCGACCATTTTCGTTCCATGGACCGACCTGGTTTGGACGGGTAAACGGATTAACATATACCGCGCCTGTCGGACAGAACAGCTCACATAGGAAGCATGTCTGGCAGTCATCTAGGTATTCAATGTAGGCTTTCTTTGTCGCTTCGTCAAACCGCAAAACATCAGTCATGCAACATTCCACACAGGCATAACACCCATTGCATTTCTTTGCGTCAATTGTTTTGATCATAATTACCTCTCTGTCAAGCTTGGTTGGACTGGATACTTTTCCAACGGCACACGTTCGTATGAAATTGTCGGAGTATTATCAGGGCTTTTGGCAAAGTTGATCCATTTGAGCCAATTATTATTATCCGTATCCGGGTAGTCCTCGCGGTAATGACTATAGCGTGATTCTTTTCTTTCGAGAGAAGCTCGCAGGGATAATTCAGCAACCAGTGCCATATTTAGTGTTTCGTGGTATCTGATCAGTTCATGCGGATCTTTCGCTGACATCTTCGGCAGATCACGATCTCTGATCGTGATTATCCTGTTGAGCGCCTTTTGGAGTTCATTTTCATTTTTTAGGATCGATACCCTTGCCCTGAATACAACTTCCTGAATTTCGCGAAGGACCTCATTGGGGGCAAGTTTCCCGCTTTTATTCAGAGGCGCTTTAGCATCCGCCATTTTCTGCTGAATGTCCGACTCTGACAGCGTCGCTGCACTGCGTCCTTTCACGTAACTGGCAGCATCAAGAGCGGCCTTTTCTCCGGACCACATTGCATTCGAACTTTCAACTCCCACCAACCCCCCGGGAATGATCGAAAGGGTTAATCCTGCAGCATAAAGACCCGGGATGGTTGTCATGCAATTTGTGTCCCCTTTAACGCATCCTGAAACCCCGAAGGAAGTCGGGATCCATTCTTCCAGTGCGGCGTCGTCAAATCCCACTTCCGTCAATCGTCTGGCGCTCAAATTCTGC
>CAYQMO010000261.1:4679-5096 GCA_964418315.1 uncultured Geobacter sp.
TATATAAAATGGTTCCCTTGTCCATATAGATTGGACCGCGTCCTTCTTGGACCTCCATGGCCGCAGCGCGTGAGACGGTGTTTCCAGCGGCGGCAGAGCCGATTTGTGGATCGTATTTCCACATAAAGTCTTCGTTTTTAGCATTGAGGTAACGGGCTCCCATGCTTCCTATGGCGAGTCCTCCTTCAAAGTTATAGGTGGCGGGATTTGTGTCAAAGTCATAAAATTCAAGGTTTCTCAGGGTAGCACCTGCGCCGTATGCCAGAGCAAAACCATCCCCTGTCATCACCTCTGCCATCGCGTGCCGTCCACGGAAGCTGCAGGACCCCACCGCCATGATCACTGCCTTGCTCTTGAAGGTACCTGCATGACCATCTATGCGATGAACTCCAATCGCTCCTGCGATGGCATCATTTT
>CAYQMO010000262.1:0-5095 GCA_964418315.1 uncultured Geobacter sp.
CCATTTCTTTACAGAAATAAATGCCGGTGTTGTGATCCTTCCAAGTGCCATCATACAGGTCGCCGGCAATCACCATGAAGTCAACCGCTTGCTCAATCGCTTCGTTAACCAGTTTGGAAAAAGCATCGCGCGTCGCCGTGCGCAGCATTTCCACGGGGGCATCGGCGTAAGCACTCAAGCCGGTTAATGGACTATCTAAGTGGATGTCTGCCGCATGAATGAATTTCACTTCCATTTTCCTTTCATTACACTCTCTACACCTACTTGCGCTCAATAATCCTAACTTTGCATTATCGCTCTAAGCGAACCCGAAGACGTCTTGCTCGTTCGCGAAATGCCGCGCCTCCTCCTTCAAGAATGTCGCAAACAGCTTTACGAATATCAGCGTTTTCCAGTCCTCCTGCTTGGTAAGTAATGGGAGGAAGCCCGCCAGTGTTATGTGGTCCAGCCTCAGCGATGATGATCTGATCAGCATCGGTGTTGATTACTAAATTGGCGTTATGAGTAACCATAATGACCTGTCGCTTAGATTTCGCTTCGATGAAAAGCGGTACAAGTTCCTCAAAGACAGACTTTGGATCGAGATTCTCCTCAGGTTGGTCAATGATAAGAGGACGGTCGTCGGACTCATCTAGAGCTAAATAAAGTAACAATAGAACAATGCCCCGCGTGCCTGGAGATAGTTTCCGTATATCAATACCATCATAAACAATCTCGTATCGAACGGAGATGTGATCTGTCCCAAAAAGCCAATGCGCGAACTGCTTCAACCACGCTTTGAACTCAGCTTGTTGCGTCTGAGCATAAGGTGCGTGAACGAAAAGATCCTTCATATAATTGGAAATAAAGTTTGTCATAGCAGTCTGGATTTCATCAGCACTGCCAGTCTCCCATGCCGGCTTAAGCAACTTTTCTGCGATAGTTATTAACGATCCTCGGCCATTGAACGTGCCACTCTTACGCAAATCAAGAAGATTGTCCTCTGCAAATTTTCCCCACTGTTGCGTATCAACGATACGTCTGACAGAAAAGCTGAGCTTGCTTAGCGTGCCGGAGTATGTTGCGAGCCTTGTCAATAAAGGGGTATAGAGTTCGGCGAGAGCATTCTGCTCGTTGATAATTGCTTCAAATGCTCGCATGTAGGTGTTATCGCGCTCGCCTTGCAGTACCTTCCTTCTGGCAACAGCACCCTGAGCATCCGTGAGCTTTTCTTCCAACATTTTAAGAGTAGCGTTCTCCTGGCCAATACGTTTGGTTAATGCAGTATATTGGTCTCGAACCACTTTGTCTGCGCTGATCAAGGCTTCCAGCCTAGTCATTTCCGCAGTTATGGTTGAGAGATTTAGTGTAGCGAGATCAATGCCTTCGGCAATGAGAGGCGTGATTGGTTCTCCAGGTTGCAAGGGCAAGCCTGTAAGTTCGGCAATTTGCTTATCGGCCCATGCCACATACTCCTTCAGGCTACTTTCTACATTTCCTTTATAGATGAGAAGGAATTCGTCCCACTGTTGATCACTAAGCCCGCTCATGATGTGTCGTTCTTGAGCTTGGCGAAGAAGTTCTGGAGCCTTTGTTGCACGTGTGCTGGTCACCTCGTCTTGCATTGAGACAAAAGTACGGCGCTGATTGGTAAACGCCTGAATCTTGCCTCTGATAGCTTGAGCAGCCTCACTTAGCTCCGTGTGGCGTTTGACCTGAGCTTCCGTGCCCTTGACAACGAGTTTGGCAAGGTCCGCATTGTAACTTTGGATTAGCCTTTTCTTCTCTCCAACTTGAGCAGTGAGTGTGGCTATCAATCTCTCTTTTTCAAGCTCGGTTGCAATACGGTCAGACAAATCAGATATTGCTTCTTCCTCGCGGCTGCGAGCTTGCTGAAATCGACTGGTTCGATGCTCTCGAAATTCAGCGAAATCAATGGCGCCTTCACGTTCATCGAGTGAATGCGCCTCCAAAATCACTCGTTCTATTTCGTTAATAAGTCCGTCGGATATGCCGCCCGACGAACAAAGCTCCTCCACAAACTGTTGTGATAGATAACGTGCTCGGGGAAACGAAAGATGTCCATTTGCCTCTCTCCCATCAAGCGCTTGCGTTGTATCACTACCACCACCCCACGTTAAGATGACAGTAGCATCACCGATGAGTTGTCTCGCGCGAACTAAAAAAGACGCACTTCTGCTTTCTTGAGCATTCCACGTAGTTGATGATATTGAGTCACATCCCGCCGCAATCATGTCAGCAAGAGCTGTTTTTCCAGAGCCGCGAGCTCCGATTATGGCGACCAAGCCCGGATTGAGGGGAATTTCTGGAGTTTGTGCCCACCTCGCATTGGCTATCGATACATGGGAAATGACTTGAGACGGCATCGCGGAGCGAGGCGGCTCTGATCCAACATATGCGCGACCTTCCGGGTCGATGCAAGCCTGTCGTAAAGCATCAAACTCTAGTCCCCCCTTGATCCATGTGAAGCGATCATCCACAGGCTGGCCAACCGTTGTTAAGTCGTGTGAGTCGCTGCCATGAAGACACGGCTTGCAGCCGTTATATCTCTCGCGTAACGCATCGCTGGTGACGCTTCGCTGCCCAAGCCAGAATTCGCGTTGAGCAGGGTTGCTTGAGAAAATAATGTGAGCGAACTTCTCAATTTCTTGGCGCATTGTCGCATCTGCTGCTTGACGTAAGCCAGAGGTTCCGTCGCCAGCACCACCGGCCACGGCGACGAGGATGTTTTTCTTCGCCCAGTCACTTTCGTGGAAGATTCGACGTAACTGGTCAAAGTTGACCTTGAATTGGGTTGCGCCAAGCTGAAGGGCTACTCTGTCGTCAGTGATTCTAGGGTCTGCGCGTTTTCCAAGCGTGACAAGGTCATCCCGCGTGCAACTAAAATGATCCCCATGGGCCTGGAACTGGAGTCGGGTGAGGATTCTGCGAAGTTGGAGTAGATGGTCATGGTCTTCTGGACTAACCAAGAGATGGACATTCACGAAGCCAGACCTCGCCGCTACATCTAGTCTGAGTTCAACATTAGGAAATATCAACTGGACATCAGAAAGCCTACCAGTCGCTTTATGATTCAGTATTTCCTCGTATGTTTCAGTGACGTAGTAATCCGTGACGGCAATTGCCTCTATTTTTGGCGTAAGTCCCTCAATCTTTGTAAGGTAGGTATCCCAGGCATCACCACCACCAAATTGGTTATTCAACACAGTACCTGGTGCATGAATATGGGGCTCCCAGCGCCGCCATTGCGAACCACAACTTATCATCCTTCCTCCATTAGTCATTATTAGTTTTTGGCGTTAACTATCCGTACGAACTTGTTGATAAACCGCTTGCATTAGGTGACCGGCTGCGATGTTCCGAAACGCCTCGTCGTTCATCAGCCGGACAAAAATATCCTCGTTGCCGTCCATGCGTTCAACAAACAGGTTTTCTAATTGCTTATTAAACACCGATGCAAAATTCTCTATGCTGTTGGCCATCACCGCTTGCCGCAATTGCTCATTGGCCACGGCCGTCTCTCTAACTTGATCAAAAAATAGTTGGTCCGCAAGCGTAAATTCAGTGCCAAAGCGTTCGTTGAGCTTTTCAACCAGGGTGGATAGCTGTACTTCTTCATCCGGTTGGCCCGTGCCGACATCCATTGGGCCATAGACAGACTCGGCCTCCCCAACCTTAAGATCAATGCTACCCTCACTGATTTTCTGTAATCGGTAATATTTCAACTCAACATCATCATCGACTTGAACCATCCCAGTATCGGTATTGCGTGGCAATTTATTCAGCAAAAAACGGATATAGCTGTACATCTTCTCGTGATCGGAATCCTGATAAGGAATGATCTGGGAAACAAACATATACAAATTGCGGAACGTGGCAAGTTGACCTTTAAAAAACAATTGATCCTCTTCCGACAGCTGTTTGAATCGTTCTACGGCCAAATCCAGCAAGCCATTCAATTTCTTGTGCTCGCCGCCGGTCGGATTCATCCTATTTCTAAACCATATTTCACACCAGGCATTAACCTCATCCTTAGTAAACACTTTCCACTCGATTAGGCTATGCGCTAGCGTGTTCAGTTGTTGTGGGTCGGTGTCTTCGCCCTTACTGGTTACTTCGTAATAGGGCTTGAAGGCCTTATAGATGTCTTCCGGCTCATTCACAAAGTCCAGCACAAAGGTGTCTGTTTTTCCGCGAGTCGTCCGGTTCAGGCGGTTTAATGTTTGAACCGCTTGAATCCCCGAAAGACGTTTATCGACATACATGCTGTGCAACAAAGGTTGGTCAAAACCGGTCTGGTATTTCTCTGCCACCAACAGCACCTGATATTCCTCGGTATTAAATTTTTCCGGCAGTTCGGTTTCCTTGATGCCGTTATTCATATTCACTTCGGTGAATTTTTTGTCCGCAAACTCCTTCAAAGTAATTTCACCGGAAAAGGCCACCAGCGACTTCACATCGGTATAACCCTTTTCCTTGATGTACTTGTCAAACCCTAGCTTATAGCGCACGGCATGTTCTCGCGAGCCAGTTACCACCATTGCTTTGGCTCGGCCACCGATTTTGTGGCGGGTATGGGTGCGAAAATGCTCAACGATGACTTCCACTTTTTGCGCAATCTCATAATCATGAAACGCCACAAAACGCGCTAGCGCCTTTGCGGCCTTGCGGCGCGGCACTTCAGGATCTTGTTCTACCTTTTGAATCAGCTTGTAATAGCGTTTATAGCAGGTGTAGTTTTCCAACACATCATGGATGAAGCCTTCTTCAATCGCCTGCCGCATGCTGTAATGGTGGAAAGGCGACGTGCCAGTGGGGCCAGGCTCGTCGAATACCGCCAAGGTTTTAAACTTGGGTGTTGCGGTGAACGCAAAATAACTCAAATTGGGCTGTTTGGTTCGCTTCAGCTGTTCACGCAGCATTTCCTTTTTGGCGTCCTCGCTTAACGCATCATCATCCATATCCAGTAACTGCTCGGCAATCGCCGATTCGATTCCATCCCGATTCAAAATCTTGCGCAGCTCCATGGCTGTTTCGCCGCTTTGCGAACTATGTGCCTCATCTACAATCACTGCAAAACGCTTGCCGGCGGTTG
>CAYQMO010000263.1:0-5095 GCA_964418315.1 uncultured Geobacter sp.
ATGCTGGTCGATTGACATGAAATTTTTGCTCACAAGCAGCCCTCCCTTTTTTTCCTGAATCCATGACCTTTCTTTGGTGCGGTTGTTACATTGTGATCAATCATCAGATCGACAAAATCGTTTGCCCGAGTTCCGTACTCTTGAATTGTTATGTCACTCATACTTTTTCCGTCCTGTTCATACATGTCGTGACGCTCATGGAGCAAATCGTCCAACTTGAAGATGTCCAGCTCCAACCGTCCAGTAATGCACATCAGCTGAGCATCCAGGTATGTGTGGCCGTCTTTCAGATTAAATAGTTCATTCATTTCCTGTGCGAATGCTGGAATTGATTTTGGTCTCATAACAACCCTCGCTGGACAAAAGAGCAGTGTTCATCGCGTCCGACGATAATATGATCCAGTAGATTGATGCCGAGGATCTCGCTACCTTCCTTCAACCGTCGAGTAATGGCGATATCTTCGTTGCTTGGATTTGAGTCGCCGGTGGGGTGATTATGTATAAGAATGATTCCGGCAGCTGACGAGAGCAGCGCGGTTTTGAAAAGATCACGTGGATGGACGATGGACTGGTTCAAGCTTCCTACAGACACCAGATCAATACAATTAATCCTGTTTTTGCCGTCCAGGTGCATTGTAAAGAAAAATTCTTTAACCTCATCAACCAGAAAATTGAAAATTTCTGCAACTTGATCTGGGGAGGTATAGCGTCGATCTGCCGGAAGATATTGAGCTACCTCTTCCCGGACAGTGAGTATTTCCATAACAGCGCGTATCTGCCGAAATTTAATTGGTTTGCGCGGAACGGACAATGTTTCAGGTCCAAAAAGTGTATCGATGCTTATCTTTTTCATTTTGTTGTCCTTAATCTATTGCAATTGCTGAAGTCAGATCGATGGCTTCAGGTAGAAGCGTGATTGAATCACCGGTGGGAAATTGAAAGTCAGCACAGAAAAGAGTTCTGAGCTGTCTAGGCGGAAGCGACGACAGCACGTCACTTCCACCCTGTAGGCATTCAAGAGCAACATTGGTCAGTTGATCTTTGTGGACGATGTACGCATAAATCGTCATACGGGTTTGCTGCTTGCAAGTATGTTTTCTTTGCTTGACGAGCGCTGAGACTTTTCACGCCAGGCAACGTTCATTTCGGCGAGTACCGCAGTCAAGGCAGTCCACTCGCCAGCGGGGATCTTCTTTTTTGACGAAACGATTGAGTGCTTTTTGGTTGCGGTGTCGAAAAGTTGCAGGTGCAGAAGAACAAGATCAGGGTCGTCACCGGTGATTTTCTTTGCGAAAACTACTTTCTCAGCGGTACAGCCGAGAATACTAATCGGGATGGTCAGAGGCAGTGACGTTGTGACGTAGCCTGTCAGACCAAGTCTCTTCTGGAGTATCGAAGACTCAGTAGGAGGTAGACTACTATCCTTTACTTTTTTGGATGATTCCTGTGTAACCTGGGTTATCGGCTGTTCAACTTGGTTTAGCAGGTCAGTCGATTCTTGCGGAATAAGTTGTGCAGGCGATACTGTCGAATCATTTAGTTCAGCGGTTTCTGAATGTGTCTGGCCTCTTTTAGCGTCCCATGCTGCCAGTGCTGCTGCATGCTCAGGAGTATCTTTGTCATCCGGGTGGACGTTGAAACCGTTGATTGGTTTCGGAGCGAGTTCCTTGAACGGATGGCCGGGACACAGGCCATAACCGGCGTATTTCAAGAAATCTGTTTTAGTAGCAATTTCAGTGTGCCCGCAGACACAGGTACCGCTCCAGAGGATTTTCTTGTTTGTGTCGCGCTCAAGGGTTGGTTCGTCGAGACGGATTGTACCGATGATCAGGTTGCTCAGGTTTTGCGGTTGAATTGCCATGGTTTGTTTTCCTTTTCTGGGTTGTTTGATAAGTTGATGCAATCGGTGCAACGCCGGTATCAGGTTGGTGGTTTATTACTTGACTGCTTTTCTAAGCCTGTTGGTATCGATATCAATGGTGTAGTGGTTCGATTCGAGAATCCTCCACAAAAGCCGCTTTGCCTGACTAAAACATTCTGCGTCACCTTTCCCGATTTCATGCTCTTTCAAGCTGCCGGTAACGGTTTCAAGTGACATGATGGCGCTGGTGATTGCATGCAGTATCGGTCGGGCAATTTTGTCTTCCGGTGAATGAATTAAGCTCATTGGATAATCCTCCATTGCAGTCATAAAATCTCTTTAAATCAGCTAGTTAGCTAACCTAAAAACAGTATGAACCTCTCTCTCTGCATGTACACACATTTTTTCACTTTATTGATTTATTTTCAATTATTCCGAACAGTTATAACTGTTAACATTCTTGACTGTATGCGCTATAAAACTACAGAGCGACGGTTGCAGATTGTGGGGATAAAATGGCAACGCTTGGGACCTGCTGCACGCGTTTTGCAGACCTGGCGGAGACGGATTTGAGGAACTATGACATGTGGGAATGAGAAGAACTTGCGCCAGGATTTGGTGAAGTCGGTGGCTTTACAGCTATCGAGACTAATTTGTGAAGAAACAGCAGACAAATATATTTACGCGCGGGAGTTTGCTATGGACCTTCAACACACTTACAAACCAGATGCCAGTAACCTCACCAAACAGCAAGAAGATGAAGAAACACGCTTGATCGGCGAACGCATGTCAAGGGAAGCCGGATACGATGTCACGCAAGGAGTTAGTCGCAAGGATACCAAAAACGGGCAGATGCAAACGAGCGTAAGCGCTACGATCAGAAACAACATAGTAACCGAAAGGCATGAAAAAATATTGCAAGATACTGCACACGGAATAGAGCCAGGATACGGAAAGCCAACTGACACTGAGCTCACAAAAAATCACTATGCAGCATATTGTGAATTTGAAAACAGTTGCGAAGAAACCGGCCAAAAATCATTTGAGTATAACAAAGTAAAAGCTGTACTAAATGAAATCGGTTTTCAAGGTGCGGAACTTTACGAAACGATGACGAAAGTGGCAAAAGCGCCTGACGTTAAGAAGTACCTGGAGAGCGGAGTAATATCAACGAGGGAAGATCTTGAATCAGTTTTAACATCTGCCAGCAAGAGGCCATCAGCGACAAAAACCCGGCAACGGTAGCGGTTGTCGTTCTCTGGTTTTAGGTTCAGCTCAGGCCGTGAAAGCAATACTAGAAATTGCTCGTTTCGCGGTCTGAGCGACTTTGATGCGGTTGCGTAAAGCAAAAGAAGGGGCGGCTGGAAATGTCGCCCTTTGCTGTATGCACAGAGGTCCGTGATTTGTGTACTGTGACTACAGAATTTGTGTAATGTGCTCTGTCGCGTTGCTCAATCTGTGATCTGGCTTATGTCCATCACACTTACATATGAGCGTTTTACATGTTCTGTGTACTGTACCATCGCCCTCCACGGTTGATTGATACACCCACCCCGCGTTGAAATCGCCTGCCGGACCCCACATCCCTCATGAGGGGCACAGACCCCATTAGCGGAGTACAAACCGCTTGACGTTTAACGTGTGGCGTTATATTGTATCCCATGATCAAAACTTTCCATTGCAAAAAGACCAGAGCTTTATTTGAATGCGAGTGTCCTCGACAGTTTAAAGCATTTGCTACGGTTGCGGAACGTAAACTGCAAATGCTGGATGATGCGTATGCAATTGAAGACCTTCGTTCACCACCGGGTAACCGCCTGGAAGCATTGCACGGAGATCGTAAAGGCCAATGGAGTATTCGCATCAATGACCAATGGCGTTTGTGTTTCCGCTTTGAAGACGGCAATGCATTTGATGTTGAAATAGTTGACTACCATTGAGGAGATTACTAATGAACCCGACCAATAAAATGCGCCCCATCCATCCAGGTGAAATATTACGTGAGGAATATCTGATTCCAATGGCAATGAGTGCTCATGCCCTGGCGTTGGTACTACGTGTTCCTGCCCCGCGCATCAATGAAATAGTGCGGGAGCGTCGTGCCATCACGCCTGATACCGCTCTTCGGCTGGCACGATACTTCGGCACCACACCGCAATTTTGGATGAACCTGCAAACCAGCTACGACCTTAAATTTGCGGAAATAAAAATCGGTAAAAAGATCTCGGACGAAGTACATATGCGACTTGCAGCGTGATGATACCGACATCCCTCATGAGGGGAGACAATTACATCTACTCGCATTGATCACGACACCCGCACTGATATCGCTACTGGTACCGTTTCCGGTGCCGATATCGCTATCAACGCCGAGGTCGTAGCGGTTGGTGGTGGTGGAGGTGGAGTTACATCCCTCCACGACGGATTATTGCGACCCTCCACGGCTGATTGATACACCCCCCGCCTTGGTTGAACCAATTCGCGGAGAGCGGCATGTCGCTCAGAGACCAGCACCGGCGCCCCTTCGCTACCGTGAAAACCGGACGGTCGGTTTCTGTCTAAAGAGCTCGCTACAGTAGCAGCATTCGCGTATTGCCAGGTTCTGACACAGCTTGTTCACCAGTACCAGTAACGTTGAACGGCTGAGAGCAAGCGGCGGAGTCTGATGTACTGTGCTATATGCTCTGTGTTATGGCATCAGTGCTCATTGTCTGTACCGCTGTCACTGTTGGCAAGCGTAGCGATATCGCTGGTGGAGTTTGTGGAGATACATCCCACCACGGCTGCTTATTATCGCCCTCCACGGTTATTGCTGACGGCTATTAGCGGAGGCAGCTCGTTACACAGCGACTCTGCATCCCTCCGCGCCCTTTTGATGGCCGCATCGGTTCTGGTTGCTTTTGTCGATGATCACAAATGTCGATATTCGCGAGAGTCATACAGGGGCGGTGGGCGGTGGGTTTGGCGTTGAGGTGTTGCCGTCAATGTGTTGCGGTGGAGGGTAGCGCTTGCAGCGTCGTTGACAACTATCTGCGGAGAGTAGCTCGTGACACAACGGCTAGCACCGACTCCCCTCCGCTACCCAGAAGTTCCAATGTTTAAGTGCTGAAAACACCCATCACCCATCACACCCGTCACGTTACCCCCTCTGCTGCCAGCCCGGAGCCCTGAAAACACCCATCACGCCCGTCACCCATCACAGTCCGCTGCCAGCCCTAAACGGTGAAAACACCC
>CAYQMO010000264.1:0-5092 GCA_964418315.1 uncultured Geobacter sp.
TTATACTTATTTCAGGGCAGACCCTAAAGGTTTTTAAAACCTTTAGGGTCTATAAGATGTCATCTTGAAATAAAAATGGAATTAGAATGAATCATGAGAATAAATGCCATTGATTTCCCCCCTCACTAAAAGCTCAAAGTTGTTGGATATGGGAGGTATGGAGAGGGGAGCTGGAACTGTCATAATCGGGATGGGTAACCCGCTGCTTTCCGATGACGGTGTCGGAATTGCGGTTGCTCATGCCGTTGCCGAGCGACTGAAGCTGAGTATCAATCTGACCGTGACCGAGTTGCATACCGGCGGTATCCGGTTGATGGAGGCGATGGCCGGTTTCAGACGTGCAGTGGTAGTTGATGCCATGTTGAGTGGTGCAGTTCCTGGCACACTCCGGCGTTTTGACTCAAAGGATTTTGTTACGACAAAGAACACTTTTTCCAGCCACGATACCGATTTTGCAACCGCATATAACCTGGGTCGCATGACGGGGGTTCTCCTCCCGGAGCAGGTTTCTTTCTGGGGTATTGAAGCGCGTGAGTTTGATCTTTTTGCTGAACAGTTTACTGAAGAAGTGGCAGCGGCTCTACCCGGAGCTGTGGAACTAATCGCAGCAGAAATTTTGCAGTGGGAGGGGGCAGAATGAAAACTGGAATATACTTTTGCAACTGCGGTTGTAATATCGCAGACAAAATCAGCGCCGAGGCGGTGGCTGAGGCTGCCATCTCTTTCCCTGACAAACCGTATTTTAAAATAGTGGATTTTATCTGTTCTGAGGATGGCAAACTTCAGTTTGAGGAGAGCCTTAAATCGGAGCAGCCGGATCGGGTCGTCGTTGCAGCCTGCTCTCCACGCGATCATGAAGCTACCTTTCGCCGTTGCCTGACCAATGTGGGGATGAATCCCTATCTTCTACAGATGGTTAATATCCGGGAACAGATAGCCTGGGTGACTGAAGATCCGAAGGTCGCAACCGAAAAGGCGATAGCGGCTATTCGGGGGGCGGTCTGCCGGGTTCGGGAGCAGCAGCCGCTGGAGAAGAAACAGCTTGAGGTCTCTCCCAATGCGCTCGTCATTGGCGCCGGGCCGGCCGGAATGAAGGCCGCGCTGGCGTTGGCCGAAGCAGGGCGCAGTGTTGTCGTGGTGGAGCGAACCCCATTTATTGGCGGCCTACCGGTTCGCTTCGAGGATCTCTTCCCCTCCCTTGAATGCGCTCCATGCATGTTGGAGCCGTTGATGGGGGAGATGCTTCATGGCGATTTTCCCGGCACGATTGAATTGATGACCTTGTCGGAAGTAGTCGCGGTGACCGGCTTCTACGGAAATTTCAATGTAAAAATCAGGCAGAAGCCGCGCCACGTCTCGCTGCATGAATGCATCGGTTGCGGTGAGTGTGTGGAAGCGTGCCCGGCTGTTACCACAAATGAATTCAACAGTAACGCCAGTGACTGCAAGGCGATCGACTTCGCTTTTACCGGTGTTCTGCCGAATGCGCCTTTTCTGAAAGAAGATATCTGCATCCGTTCCAGGGGAGAGGAGTGCCGAGCCTGTAAGGATGCTTGTCCGATGGGGGAGGGTGTTGTCGATCTGGACGAGGTTGAAAAGATTGTCGAGCGCAGAATCGGTGCCATTATTCTGGCTACCGGCACGGGGTTGTATGATGCCTCCAGGGTCGCCGGATTGGGGATGGGGGTACTGCCGAATGTGTATGATGCTTTGCAGTTTGAACGGATGCTGTCATCCACCGGACCTACCGGCGGGGAAATTGTAACCAGGGATGGCAATGCACCGGCGACGGTAGCGATTATTCATTGTGTCGGCAGCCTTGATGACGCTTATAAACCTTACTGCTCCGGCATCTGCTGCCAGTATGCGTTTAAATTCAATCATCTGATCACGGCAAAACTCCCGGCAACTACCATCACCCATTACCACCGCGAACTGGTTGTACCTGGCAAGGCGGCTTATACTCTCTTGAATCACGCTGTTAATAACGAAAATTCCAGTATGAAAAGATATGACAGTATTGGGGATATAGCCATTACAAACGATGGGGCGGGGAGACTTGAAGTCTGTGTCAAGGGGGAGCCTGCTCCGGCAGATATGGTGATTCTCTGTTCGGCGGTGATTCCGGCAGAGGGATCTGCTTCGCTTGCCGCGCTGTTTGATGTCAGCCTTGATCCGTTTGGTTTCTACCTTGAGCTGCATGGGAGGATTGACGCGGCACAGAGTACTGTCAAGGGGGTCTATCTTGCCGGTTCCTGTCAGGAACCGATGGATATTCAAAGAGCCATGCTGGAGGGGATGGCAAGCGTCGGCCATGCGCTGGCAGGGCTTCAGCCTGGCAGGATGATTGAGATTGAGCCAATTACTGCGAGTGTTGACCAAACGCATTGTGCCGGGTGTCATCTCTGCATTACAGTCTGTCCGTACCACGCCATTTCGTTTGATTCGGCGCGGAATGTTTCCGGTATCAATGCGGTTCTCTGCCATGGCTGCGGCACCTGTGTTGCCGCTTGTCCGGCCGGAGCCATTACCGGGTATCACTTTACCAATGCCCAGATCATGGCTGAGATCGAAGGAGTTCTGAAATGACCGTACAGACCGATGGTGACATTTTTGAGCCAAAAATAATCGGATTCCTCTGCAACTGGTGCTCATACGCCGGCGCTGACAAGGCGGGTGGCATGCAAGTTCCGTATCCTCACAACGTCCAGATCATCAGGGTCATGTGCAGCGGCAGGGTTGATCCGCAGTTTATTCTTTCCGCACTTGTAAAAGGTGCAGATGCTGTTATAATCCTTGCCTGCCACCCTGGTGACTGCCATTATAAAGAAGGGAACTGCCGTGCTCTTCAGCGTCACAGTATGCTGACCCGAATGCTGGGTCAGTTGGGAGTAGAAAAAGAGCGTTGTCGCCTGGATTATGTCTCTGCAGGAGAAGGCGAAAAATTCTGCCGAATCGTCACCGAGATGGTTGAATCTGTTCGTATACTCGGGCCGTTCAAGAGAGATATAATATCTCCAGAATTTTGATTTACCGGGAATATATTTAATGAAAAAGTTGCGTACAGGAACAAATCTGATCAGGATACTTCTCGCAGGGGGGATAGTTTTTTCTCTGTTGGGAATAGTTTTTTCACTGATGCCGGTCGCCAGTACGCGCTTGACACTGGTGGTCCTGTTTTTTCTAAACGCCGTCGTAATGACTGCAGTTTTATTGATAATGGTAGCTCGAAAGCTGCCTGTTCGCATCAGGCAGATGGCTCTGGCTATGAACAACGCCGCTGAAGGAAAGTTAACAGAACGGGTAGATCTCGAAGGGGAAACTGAGATATCTCTGCTGGCAGATAATTTTAACTCCATGATGGAGCGACTTTCCGGGGCAATATCAAAAGTACATTATTCGCTTCAGGAATTAAAAAGCATCTCCTCAGCCATTGGGCAGCTATCTGAAAAATGGGTCTCATCGGCCGAAAAAGAGTCAGACTCTCTCAAACAGGCAGCTCTGGCGATCCGTGAAATTAATGGCTCTATTACCGATATTGCTACGCCCATTGCCACCCTTTCGAGCTTGACAAATGAAAATTCAAATGCCATGTCGGATCTGTCACAAAACCTTAAATCAACTACGCTCTGTATCGAATCTCTTGTACTTTCAGTTGAAGAGGTCAGTTCCTCAATTATTGAAATGGCGTCTGCCGTACGTCATATCAAGGAAAATACCATCATCCTTGCGGCGGATACGACCAAAACTGCGAAGCTTGTCGGAGCTATGGATACGGCAATACGCCAGATCGTTGTTCAGGTGACGGATACTTCACGTATCGCCGATATGGTCAAACAAGATGCCGAAGAGGGTTGGAAGGCCGTCGATGCAACAATAACTGGCATCAATGAGATAAAGTTGTCTTCAAACGTCACATTCACAGCCATTGAAAATCTCTCCAGGAGAGTGGCAAATATTGGTAAAATTCTCTCGGTAATTGATGAAGTCGCTGAGCAGACTAATCTGCTTGCCCTTAACGCATCTATCATTGCAGCACAGGCAGGCGAGCGGGGCAAAAGTTTCTCAGTCGTAGCCACAGAAATAAAAAATCTGGCAAAACGTACCGGAAACCACACCAGGGAGATCTCGGAGATAATTCTTGGAGTCAGGGAAGAGACCGCGCGTGCGGTTAATGCAATCACGCATTCCGAAAAACGGATCGCTGAAGGGAGTGAGCTGTCACAAAGATCGGGCAGCGCTCTTCGGAAAATTGTTGATGGCATCCAGGATGCGAGCAGCTATATGGCGGAAATTCACAAGACAGCTCTCAGTCAGTCCAAGGCAAGCGACGGAATGCAGTTGGCCATGGATCGGGTTGCTGAAATGGTCGAACAGATTGCCAATGCCACCAGGGAACAGAGTCATGGCAGTGAATTAATCACATCCGCAGTTGAGCGGATGAGAAACCTCACGCAGGAAGTAATGCACTCCATTAACAATCACCGGAATTCTACCGCACAGGTTGTTAATTCCAGTGAAGAAATTAATGTCATGGTTGTTGATATATGCGAAGCGGCTATACTTCAGGCGGGCAGTTCTCAGCAGATCAGCAGTTCTTTAGATGCCTTTGAAGAGTCAACCAATGGGCAGCTCACTTCAGCGCTTGTTATGGATGAGGTAATGTCAAAACTACTCTGTCAGGTTGCTGTTCTTCAAAAAGAGATAGAGGAATTTCAAATAAAATAATATTCACAGGAAGAGGAGATTATATGGCTGCTACAGTATTAGACGCACGAGGACTCAAATGCCCTCAGCCAACGCTCAAAATTACCGTAATGTCTGTCAGGATGAAACCGGGTGATACCCTTGAAGTCGTTGCCGATTGCCCTACGTTTGAAAAGGATGTTCGCGATTGGTGCTCTCGCGCCAGAAAGACTCTATTGTGGATCAGGGAAGAAGGGACGGCCAAGAGGGTTCAGATTCAGTTCTGAAAGATAACTACTCAGTTCTCTCCATAAATCTACAAAAATACCTGTACCCCGAGTGCTTTTATCGGAGTTGAAGATTGATCATGGTCCAGGTTACAGAGTTTATTACGCAATTGATGCCG
>CAYQMO010000265.1:0-5084 GCA_964418315.1 uncultured Geobacter sp.
GTGAGCAGGTAGAGGTGCTGACTGGCCTCAAAACAGGCGAACAGTACGTCGTACGCGGCGGGTTCAACCTCAAAGATGGAGATGCTGTTATGATAGCAGCAGCCAACGGTGCGAAGTAGCGTCTCTTAAACCATAATAAGCATTTGAAACACAGAGCAACAGAGCAACAGAGCAACAGAGCAGTTTCAAAGAATATTCGAGTTAAACCAACAAAATCACACTCCATTTTGGTTATTCCTCAAGTTGATGTAACAGTTTGATTTCTCTGTTGCTCAGTTGCTCTGTGGTTCATGAACTTCCGTTTTTGATCAATTTATTGATAAAGGAAAATTGCCTGAATGATCCTCTCCGACCTCTCTATCAAACGCCCCGTCTTCGCCACCGTCATGATTCTGTCACTGGTGGTCGTTGGCATTTTCTCTTACCGCCGCCTTGCAGTGGAAATGTTTCCCAACGTTGAATTCCCGGTAGTTTCTGTGGTCACTACCTTTGCCGGCGCTTCACCGGAAACGGTTGAGCGCGAGCTTTCCAAACGGATTGAGGAGGCGGTCAACCAGGTGGCTGGTGTCAAGCATGTCTTCTCCACCTCCCGTGAGGGGGTTTCCACCGTCGTGGTCGAATTCCGTCTGGAAGAGAAGGTCAATGACGCGGCTCAGGAAGTGCGCGCAAAACTCTCCTCTATCCGTGGCACTCTACCGACTGGTATCGAAGAGCCGATTATCCAGAAGCTCGATTTCAACGCTGCTCCGGTGGCCGCATTAGCGGTACAGTCAAAAACCCTTTCCCCACGGGAACTGACCGTTCTGGTAGAAAAAAAGATTAAGAAGCGCTTTGAGAGCGTGGCCGGCGTCGGCAAAGTGGACATGGTCGGCGGACAGAAGCGGGAAATCAACGTGGATATTGATCCGACCCGGCTGGATGCCCTCGGCATGGGGGTCAATGACATCGTCAACGGCATTAAATCGGAGAATACCAACACCCCGCTTGGGCGCATAACCCGCGGCACAGCGGAATATCCGCTGCGTATCGAGGGGAAGCCGGATCGTGCTGACCAGTACCGTCAGATGACTGTTGCCCAGCGGAACGGCCGTCCGATAACACTTGGTGAGGTCGCCCAGGTGTCCGACGGTGTGGAGGAAAAGCGCAAGCTGGCTCTGGTAAACGGGCAGCCGGCAATCGGGCTGGATATCTACAAGCAGTCCGGTGGCAATCAGGTGGAACTGGTCGATACGGTCAAAAAGGTTATCGCCAAGGTTCAGAAAGAGATGCCGCCCGGCGTAGTCATCACGCTTGTCCGGGATGGTTCGATCATGACCCGCGAGTCCCTTGCCGATGTCAAAGAAACGCTGGTTATCGGCGGCATCCTGACGGTGCTGATTGTGTTCTGTTTTATTAACTCCTGGCGTTCAACGGTTATTACCGGCGTGACCCTGCCTATTTCGGTCATTTCGGCGTTTATCGTCATGAATTCGCTCGGCATGACCCTCAACGTCATGACCCTGATGGCCCTCTCTCTGGCCATAGGACTCCTGATCGATGACGCCATCGTCGTACGGGAGAATATCGTCCGGCATCTGGAGATGGGCAAGACTCATATGGAGGCCTCCCGCTTCGGCACTGCAGAGATCGGCCTGGCGGTCTTCGCCACCTCCATGTCGATCATCGCTGTATTTGTGCCTGTCGCCTTTATGAAGGGCATCGTCGGGCGATTCTTCTATCAGTTCGGCATCAGCGTCGCCTTCGCCGTGCTGGTTTCGCTGTTCGTCTCCTTTACCCTCGATCCGATGCTCTCCTCGCGCTGGCGTGACCCTTCCATACATCTGCAGGGGAAACGCAAAGGAATGGCCCGCTGGCTGGAGATTTTCAATCTCTGGTTTGACCGCACAGCCGACCGCTACCGCTCGGCTGTCGGCTGGGCTCTCAATCACCGCAAGACGGTTCTGGCTGCCGCTTTTGCCTCGTTTGTCGCCGGGATAGCGATCTTCGGCACACTTGAATCCTCCTTTATGGCCCAGTATGATAAGGGCGAACTTCAGGTCTCCTTCAAGACCGCGCCGGATGCCTCCATGGCCGAGACCGAAGGGAGAATGACCGCTGTACTGGCAGCAGTTAAAGATTTTCCCGAAATCGACCATACCTATACGACCATCGGAGCCGGCGACAGCGGCACGGTGCGGGACGGCCTTCTCTATATCAAACTGAAAGAGCGCAAAGAGCGAGCCAAAAACCAGTTTGTACTTCAGCGGGAGATCCGCGAGCGCTTAAACAAGGTGGCCGGTATTACCTTCTCTATCGAAGAGGTCGGTCAGATCGGTGGCGCACTGAAACCGCTTAACGTCAACCTGAAGGGTGATGACCTGAACGTACTCAAGCAGCTTGGTGCCAGGCTGAAAAAAGAACTCTACTCGGTGCCTGGCATCGTTGACCTTTCCATGACCCTGGAAAATGACATCCCGGAATATCGTATGCGGGTAGACCGCGACAAGGCCCTTTCGGCCGGAGTCACCACCAATGACATCGTCGCTGCCTTGAGTCGTCTGATCGGCGGTGAAGCAATATCCACTTACGAGGACGAAGACGGTGATGCGGTGGATGTGAGGGTCAGGCTGCCGGAACGTCTGCGCCAGAGCCCCTCGCAGGTAACCGATTTGCGGGTTTCTGTCCCAAATGGCTCCGGCGGCATAAAACTGGTACCGCTGGCCAGCCTGACCTCAACGGTGGTAGCGGCCTCGCCGACGGAAATCAATCGCCGCGACCTGGCTCGCCAGGTAACGGTCAGCGCCAACCTGGACAACCTCCCCATCGGCACGGCGGTAAAACATGTCGAAGCGGCGGCCAAACGGATCAATATGCCGCCAGGCTATGCCATAAATCTTTCCGGCGAAGCCGAGGATATGGCCGAATCGTTCGGCTATATGGGAGAATCGCTGATTCTGGCGATACTGTTTGTTTACCTGATTCTGGCGGCTCAGTTCGAATCGTTTTTCGAGCCGTTTGCCATTATGCTGGCGCTGCCGTTGTCGATTGTCGGCATGGCCGGTATGCTCAAACTTACCGGCGATACCGTCAACATCATGTCCCTGATCGGCTTGATCATGCTGATGGGACTGGTCACCAAAAACGCCATTCTGCTGGTGGACTATGCCAAAATTCTGCAGCGGCGAGATGGGCTCTCGCGTCGTGATGCCGTGATTCTTGCCGGTCGGACGCGCCTGAGGCCGATCATTATGACGACAATGGCCATGATCTTCGGCATGATGCCGCTGTTCCTCGGTATCGGCAGCGGTGCCGAGATGCGTGCTCCCATGGCCCGTGCCGTGGTCGGCGGTTTGATTACCTCGACCTTTCTGACGCTGCTGGTAGTGCCCGTTATGTACACGGTAATGGATGATTTTGCTGGCTGGCTGAAACGGAAGTGGAGGGGTAATGCCCCGAATAACACGGAGCAACGGAGCAACGGAGGACAAGCAAAGGCATGATTTACTTCACAAAGAATCAAACAATTGTAGATAACACCACACCACAGTCTTGCAGAAAATCGCCATACAGAAGGTTTTTGACTTTCTCTGTTGCTCCGTTGCTCTGTGTTATTTCAGGATTTACCTGTTTCGTCCATGCCTCCGAAACCCGCACCGTAACCCTGGATGAAGCGATCTCGATCGCCATGGAAAAGAACCGTGACATCGAAAAAGCCCGCGAATATGCCCGCTACGTAGAAGGGAAGTATGTCGAGGAACGCGCTGCCGCACTGCCGCAGCTTTCACTGAACGGCTTCGCCGGTATGGCTAAGGACAATGGCCAGTCAGTGATGTACGGATCAGGAAATTCACCTCTTCAGTACAGCCGTAGCGCAGACATTGCCGTAAGCCAGCCGCTCTATACCTGGGGTAAAATTGGTGCAGCCATCCGGGCGGCGGAAGCGGGACTCAAAACTGCGGAGGATCAACTGCGCCTGTTCCGGCAGGCTGCGGTCAGAGACGTAACTACCGTCTTCTGTGATGTTCTGCTGGCGAAGGATCTGCATAACGCGGCTCGTGAAAATCTGGCACAGAAAAAGCGCCTTCTTGACGAGGCGCAGCGCAGGTTTGCTGCCGGAACGGCGACAGATTATGATGTATTGGCCGCAGAGGTGGCCGTTCAAAATGCCTTCCCGACCACAATCAGGAGTGAAAATGCGATCGCCGCCGCCCGTCATCAGCTTCGTTTCCTGCTGGCGCTGGACGGTCAGGAGGTGGATGTCAGCGGATCTCTTGAAATGCCGTTCACGAATACACCCGACTATGATCAGGCACTGAAGAGCGCCCGCGCGAAACGCCCCGAACTGGCCGACCTGCGTCATCGTATCGGTATCTATAGCGAGCTGGTAACGATCGCCGATGCCGAGAACAAGCCGAGACTCGACTTCAAAGGGAGCGCCGGATGGCACTGGCTCGACATCAAGGAGTCATCCATGAACGGATCGTCAAACGGAACGGCATGGAGTGCGGGGCTACATCTTGCATTCCCCTTTTTCGACGGTTTGCGGACAAACGGCAAGACGGCTCAGGCCAAAAGCGATCTGCGCAGTCGGCAGATCGATGAAGCCAAGCTGCTCGAAAGTATCGCTCTTGAGATCCGTACCAGCAGAGACGCCCTCAAAGAGGCCGCCGATATCGTCCAGGCTCTCAGCGGAACGGTAAGGCAGGCGGAACGGCTGGTGCAGATGGCCGAGAAGGGGTACGAATTCGGGGTCAAAATCCGTCTGGAGCTGGATGATGCCCAGTTGAATCTGGTGCAGGCCAGAAGCAACCTGGCCAGAGCGCAGCGAGACTACCGGGTGGCTAAGGTCAATCTCCTCTGGGCGATGGGTGTTGCAGGGGAATAGTACCTAAAAACGGAGTTCAGCTTTTACAGCTTCGCTGACGTCAGTCTTTGCTGTTACCTTTGCGACTACAGTTACGGTTGGCGTGGTTACCCTCTTTTCTCGTGGGCTTTCTTTCCGTGGACACGCTCGTATGCCTTACAGAATGGGCAGATGTCCTTCTCGATATTCTTCACAAAGTCAAAGACCATACCCTTCTGGTGATAACGGGCATGGAGGCAGA
>CAYQMO010000266.1:0-5084 GCA_964418315.1 uncultured Geobacter sp.
ATCCACTCTTTAGTCCTCGCTGACGATGAACAACCTAATATGGCCTATACCGGTGTGTATCTAATGGGGAATGAACAGGCAAAAAGCAAATTCCCCGTTTATACCCGAAACCAGAACAGGCTGCGGGATGCTCTTCGTGCTGAGATGAAAAAGGTTAGCAAACAGGGGAAGCTTCCCTTCAACCTGATATTTGACACTGATATGGAAGAGGCTAAACAGCGTATTGACAACACCCTTTCACTGGCGTTTGTAGTGGTGAGAGACGATGTCGTTGCCGAAAGCTTTAGTGCTGCCGGTACAACTATCAACAAGACAATAATCAACGTCGGGCTTACTGCCATTCTTTACGATACACGCAAGATTGAAGGTAAAGACCGCAATACAGTGGTTTTTTCATTTCCGTTGGTTGGCTATTCCCAGAGACTGGATGGGGATAAAAAGTGCAGTGAAGCAGATATCGATACCCTTTTTGTTGAGAGTGCGGCTACCTAACTGCGCGAAAATCTCATCAAGCGACTGGCAGGCGTTAAGCTTTCCGAGATCCCTGGTGATATAACTGATAGCGGAAGCGGTACCTTAACTGTGAACATTGGCAGCACCAACGGAATCGAAGATGGTCAGTTTGTCACTGTTCTGGCTGACGGAAAAAAAGTTGCAACAGGCACTATTGTAAAGCTCGAAAAAAAAAGCTCAGTAGTGGAGTTGCCGAAAGATTTCAAGGTTAAACCAGGCATGAAGGTCAAGTCCACAAACATGCGGGCATCCTCCGATGAAACCTATCAGGTGGTCGATGTAAAGGTTCGTTCCAAGAAAGCCTTGAAAATTTTCCCACAGGAAATTGTGGGACCCCAGGTAGCTCAATGGTTCTCCAATTTTCTAACCGACCGTGGTGGCAAGGTAGTTCTTCCATCGCGGGTGGGTGGTGAATGGGATCAACGTGCAACCGGTTCAGCCTTCAGCCTTATTGACCGTGCTGGCATTGAACATCAGTTTGAGCTTCCGCCTCCTAAATATCCTGTAACGCTTGATATAACCGGAGTTAGCAGCAAGGTGTCAGAAAGTAATGATGTAAATGATATCTGCATGTTCAAGGCATGGATAAAGATCACCATTCCCTCAAAAAAATATGAAAAGGAATTTGATGTTTTCAGTTCCAAATCCCTCATAAAGGGGGTTCAGAGTTTTGAGGAGAAGAATGAACTGTTCGATCTGTTGTATCAATTGACGGCAAAAATAGCGAGGGAGGCTGAAATATGAAACGAGGAATTTTGTATGTACTGCTTTTAGTCGGTTTGATGTTTGCGCTCGGCGGGCAGGTGTTTGCTGCTCAGTCAGTCACGGCGGTTGGACGGGCCGAGATTGTTGGCTCCAACAAGGATGGCGCAAGGAGCAACGCGCTTGCTAACGCTTTCCGGGAGGCGGTTGAAAAGGGGATCGGCGTTTGGGTGCAGAGTCACACCGAGGTTAAGGACGCTGCACTGGTACGGGATCAGATTTTGACTCGTGCCCAGGGTTATGTCACCGACCATGAAATCGTGAAGGAAAAAGTTGAAGACAATATACTTGTACTCACCATCAGGGCGAATGTTGCTGTGGATAAGATCGGCGCGGACATCAAGTCACTGGTTGGCAGAGTCTCTACCGCTATGGGCAACCCATCTATCACATTTGTGCTCACCACATGGGAAAAGCGTGGTCAGCAGGGCTCTGCCAGCAGAATCGACGCGGTTGATGTTTCGGTAAAGGCCGATGCAAAAACAAAATACGACGTTGCCGACGATTCCAGTGCCAAGGAATCTGCCAGTGCTTCAGTGCGTTCCAGAGAGAAGTCAAGCTCCGATGCAAGTTTATCAACTCAAGAGCAAGCTGCGATCACCGCACAGGGCAAATCATCACAGCGCAGTGCTGGCTCGGCCAGCGGACGTGTAGCGGTTGGTGGCCAGTACGTGGAAGGAGATGGTTATGCGGCTGGCAGTGTGGGGTATGCAGCTTCTGGGCAACAGTCATCAGCGGAATCCGGCAACATGAGTGCATCAGGCAAAAGCGCTTACGATGGTGCTGCAAAAGCTCAGTCATCGGAGAGATACGGCGCTGATATGAAAGCCAATGCCTCACAAGCGTCAAGTACCCGTTCAAAAGGACATAACGATGCTTCCGTAGCGGTTGATACCAGTACAAAAGTTAAACAAGACAGCTCTTATTCCAAAATTGATGAGGATCTTTGGAAAAAATACCCTGACATGACCATCATCGACTCATTTCAGCAAGAGTTTCTGGCAAAGAATTTTGATCTGATGGCGGCAGATAAAGCTCGACAAATTGCGGTGTCAACCTCCCTTGCGCAGACTTCTGTAGATCCCAATGATCGTCAGGCGGTGCGTGACTTTGCCACTAAAGAAGGTGCAGGATTTGTCGCTCGCGGTGAAGTCAAAGTGCTTGGGTTTGGTGTTTCCGAGGCTACTGGCAATCAGGAGGTGAAAACCCAGATAGGTGTAGAAATTATTGACGTAAACTCCGGCGATGTTGTCGGTTCATTTACCAACACAGCCACTGCCACCAGTTCAAATTTTGACGAGGCCAAGATGCAGTCCATCAAGAAAAATGCCGTTCTTGCGTCACGCACGCTGGCCGGGCAGACCATCGATGTATGGCAGAAGCGTTCGCTTAATGGCAGGCAGTACAGCATAGAGATCCGCAATGTCAAAAGTGTACGTTCACAACAACTACCTATTCTCTCAGCAATAAAGGGGATTGCACAGATTACTAACCAGGCAAATCCCGACAAGGCGACGCTGCTTGTTAAGGTCATGTACAAAGGAGATAAAGAATCTCTGGGCTCAGGAATAATTGAGGCTGTTGGTTCGAAGCCTGGTTTCTCTGAGGCCGAGTTTGATGGTCCTGGCAATGAGGACGGCAAGATTGTATTTACGTTCAAAAAATAGCCGTATTTGGCTAAATTCAGCAGCAAGGAGAAAAACATGAAAAGGATTGTCTGTCTTATGGTAGTTGTTGGGATGATGGCAGTTGGAGTGCAGGCTTTTGGTTGGGGATTACCCGGCATTGGCGGTGGTGACAAGAAAGAAAGCGTTGAAAAGGTTGACGTAAATGCGCTAACAGCTCGTGAAGGAACACTTAAAATCTGGGTGAGTAAGGCTACTATTGCTCTTGCGAATGGACTGATCGAAGTTCAGAAGGCATGTGGTAAGAGTGCTGAGGCCGAAAAGCTTGAGGCTGCACTGGCTGAGGCGAAGAAAAACCCTTCGGATATTGAAGGGACTAAAAAACTCTGTACGGAAGTAGATAATGCTGGTGCTGCAATGAAACAAGTTGATCTTAATGCAACGATGAATAAGGAAGAGGCCAGGGCTCGTTTGGGCAAGTCGCTGCTTTATCTGGGTGCCGGTTCTTTGCTGGATCTTATGGCCATTAACGACGCAAAAAATCTGGTGACGGATATTACAAATGGCGTAAAAGCGGTGCAGGCATCGCCAATGAAATATGGGATGTCTGCTGTGAAAGACCTGAATTCTGGACTTAGCAGTGCCAAGTTTGTTGTCGGAACTATCCCGACTCAGGTTAGCACAATTGCCGATCTAACCACCGGATTGGTCAAGTATGCCCAGACCAACAAGATTGAGATTCCTTCACAGAAAGAACAGGAAAAGCGCGCGAAGGAGATGGAGAAGGAATAGGAATACTTACCTGCCGATAAAAAGCGGGACATCCTATTAAATTATGGCCGGGAAACCCCCGGCCATTTTCTTGTTGAACACTGCACCAATTATGGTACACTACTGACATGGAACAGACTAATTTTATCCTTACTGTGAACTTTTATCGCACCGATACCGGAAATGAGCCGGTACGTGACTGGCTTAAAGAACTCCTACGAGACGATAAGCGAATCATTGGCGAGGACATCAAAACAGCTCAACTTGGCTGGCCTTTGGGAATGCCGCTTATCAGAAAGATGGACAAGAACCTGTGGGAAGTCCGCTCATCCTTACCGGACGGCATAGCGCGGGTTTTATTCACTGTCGATGAAAGCCAGATGATTCTGCTTCATGGATTCATCAAGAAATCAAATAAGACACCACAAAACGAACTCAAAACGGCAACAGCAAGACTCGGTAATTATTGGAGGAAAAAACAATGAACAACATTCACTCGGGATCAAACTTTGACGATTTTCTGCAAGAGGAAGGTTTACTAGCTGACGTAGAAGCCACAGCAATCAAACGGGTTGTCGCGTATCAAATTGAGCAGGAGATGCAGAAATCAAATCTCTCAAAAACTGCACTTGCACACAAGATGCACACAAGCCGCTCTGCACTGGACAGACTGCTCGACCCAGGAAATGTTTCCGTAACATTACAGACACTCGAAAGGGCAGCTCTGGCACTTGGAAAACGATTGAAAGTAGAACTTGCCTAGTAAATACTGCAAAAAGACGGCGACACACATTTTTGAAATTGGAAACCGCGAAGTTCCTAGCATTAAAAGAATGTATCAATATCCCTCATGCCATGTAGAACCCTGACAATATTGATACCGCCGCTAATCGGCATATAAAAAATCAGGTACATACCTACTGGGAAACATTTCAAACCAAAATGGAGTTCATCACGGTTTCGCCCCATATTTGGGAACAGTGCGAGTTTTCGGCCTGTTTCCTCAATTTCATCAAGGAGTTTATCCGCATAGTAAGTGTTATCTTGGGCAATATATAACCAAATTTCGTCAAGATCGTTTTCAGCCTCGGGGCTTTTAAGGATTCTTAACATCAGGAGTTAGCCTCGTTTTGTTGTGCAGTAAGCCGCTGACGGCCTCGCGCCTTGATAGAACTTACGTCTAATGGTGTTGGCTCACCGCTATCCAAGCCTTTCTTGATTTCGGCTCTGAGTTCTTCAACACGCTGGAACTGTCTCCGGTCTCTTATTTCAAGAAGACGTAGTGCATCGCGCATAACTTCGCTTGCAGAACCATAAAGACCGCTTTCCACCTTGCTTTTTACCAGTGTTTCGAGTTGTGGTGTAAGTGAAATGTTCATTTTTAACACCTCCTTTGACCAAAATAATAACAGA
>CAYQMO010000267.1:0-5075 GCA_964418315.1 uncultured Geobacter sp.
AGCGAGTATACTGGGAAACCGGTATCCAGGGTTCGAATCCCTGTCTCTCCGCCACTAACAAGTATGCTGAAGAGTTGTACCTTATGCCCCTCAAAGCTCCTGATGAATCTAATTACACAAACTGGTCGTTGCCTTTTTTTACTCCCCCCCTTTCAATTTCAATGCCTTATAGAATTTATTGACAAAAACCGGTGTTGCGGCCTTTTCCGTGCATCGGTTTTTTTGTTACTCAGCATGAACCGATTTTGAAACACGGAATACCACCGTTAGCCTTTACGAGGAGAACCTGTATGAACTTAAACGTGATCAGGTGGAGTACTTTTAAAACCGCTTACATTGTTACCTCACTAATCATTATTCTGGTCGGAACATGGTCTCTGTCGGCGGAGGCCTCAATTCGCACCCCGCAACGGATTGTTGTTCTTCAGTCATACCATGCCGATTTCGCATGGACTGATGACATTATGAAGGGCCTTTACAAAGCCTTTGACAAAGCCGAACAGAAGACTGAATTCTATCTCGAATACATGGACACCAAACGTTTTCCAGAGCAGTTCGGCCCGGAGCAATTGGACTCCATACAGAAACATTTAACCGAAAAATACCGCAGCCTTCAGCCTCAAATTGTCATTACCGTCGATGACGATGCCCTGCGCTTCATGCTCGATCGCCATGAGAGCATCTTTCCCCAGATACCTGTCGTCTTCTGCGGAGTCAATAATCCTGTAGATGATGGCAAAATAGCCGCCAGCAAGGTTTTTACCGGAGTGATGGAGGTTCTGGATCGCAAGGAAACCATCGATGCTGCGCTTGCCCTTCATCCTGAAACAAAAAAAATTGCCGTCATTACCGACACGACGACAAACGGCATCGGCAACCGTCAAATCCTCAAGGAACTGGCCAAAGCCTATGAGGGGCGCATCAGGTTTGACTTTCTTGATGAAGACGGAACAGGGATAACTCTGGATGACCTGCGCAGCCGGGTATCGAAACTAAATGACGACACTATTGTTTACTATGGCGATTTCTTCCGGGACAAGAACGGCTTTATCGACCAGACAGACATGATTCCGATCCTCTCCAGGGAAAGCCGCCGTCCGATCTACTCCCCCTACAGTTTCGTCTTTGGACTTGGAACAGTGGGTGGCAAGCTCAACAGTGCCATATTCCAGGGGGAAAAAGCTGCACAAATAGCTTTGCAGATACTGAATGGAACATCACCCTCCCGGATTCCGGTTATGAAAGAAAGTGTCAACCATTTCATGTTCGACTTCCGGCAGATGCAGAGATGGAACATCCCTACAGACCGCCTCCCCGCCGGAAGTGACGTTATGTACAAAAGTCCATCCTTTTTTGAAACATACCGGCAACTCGTCATCGCCACCGTCACTGTATTTTTCATCCTCATTTCTGTTATTTTTGCTCTGATTATTAGTATCCAGCGCCGAAAACAGGCAGAGACCGCGCGCAGGCAAGCAGATGTTAAATTATTAGCCAGTCTTGAAGACCTGAGGGAATCTCAGCAAATTGCTCATGTAGGCAGTTGGAGACTGGACTTGGCGAGCAATCAGGTCACATGGTCCGAAGAACTCTACAAAATGTATGGGTTTGACCCGACACTGCCACCGCCGCCTTATACCGAGCACCAAAAACTCTTTACTCCTGAGAGCTGGCAAAGATTAGCCGCAGCCTTGCAAAACACACAAAACACCGGAAACCCTTATGACCTCGAGTTGGAAACTCTGCGGGTTGATGGCAGTATCGGGTGGATGTGGGTGTATGGCATGTCGGTACGTGATGCCGGTGGTGTAACTGTCGGACTTCGGGGTATGGCGCAGGACATTACCGAACGCAAACGGTCTGAGGCTGCGTTAAAGGGAAGTGAAGAGCGACACAGGGCAATCCTTATGACCGCGTGGGACGGTTTCTGGCTGGTCGACGCTTCGACCGGCAAACTGATTGAGGTCAACGATGCCGCTTCTTCCATGCTTGGCTATTCGGGCGATGAGTTTCTTGCTAAAGGGCTTAAGGATATTGACGTGCAGTGGTCACCCGAGGAAATTGATCGGGAGATGCAGAAGATCAAAGCGGTAGGAAAATCTCTTTTTGAGACACAGCATCGCACCAAGAACGGCCAAATAATCGATGTCGAGATCAGCGTCAATTACCTGCCGAAAACCGATCAGTTCTTCTCTTTCATCCGCAACATTACCGAACGCAAGCAGATCGAAAATATTCAGTCATTTCTCCTTCAGATCAGCTCTCTCGGTACCGGCGAGGACTTTTTTGAAGTACTGGCCCGCTATCTTGCCAATATCCTTGGTATGGAGTACGTCTGTATTGATACCCTTCATGGCGACAACCTTACAGCCCGCACACTCGCAATTTACAATGATGGCAAATTTGAGGATAACGTCGAGTACGCCCTTAAGGATACTCCCTGTGGTGATGTGGTGGGTAAAGAGGTTTGTGTCTTTCCCAGGGAAGTACGAAAACTGTTCCCACTGGATGCTGCTCTACAGGATTTACAGGCTGAGAGTTATGTCGGAACAACACTCTGGGGTTACGATATGAAGCCGACCGGCCTGATTGCCGTTATCGGACGAAAAGAGTTGAATAGCACTCATTTTGCAGAGACTGTATTGAAGCTTGTGTCTATGCGGGCGGCAGGTGAGTTGGAACGCAGAAAGGCCGAAGAACAGAAATCGTTGTTCGAACAGCAATTCCAGCAGACCCAAAAACTGGAGAGTCTCGGCGTACTGGCCGGCGGCATTGCCCACGACTTCAACAACATTCTGGCGATCATCATGGGGTACTGCTCTCTGACAAAGATGGATTATGAAAATGCCGGAAAACATATTCCTGAAATAGAAAAAGCCGCAGAACGAGCCGCTGCACTCTGCCGCCAGATGTTGGCATACGCCGGTAAAGCTTCACTTACCCAGAGTCAGGTCAATACCTGGCTTCTGGTTAATGAGATGGTCATCATGCTGAAAACAACCATCCAGCAGAATGTCGTGATCAAACCCGAACTCGTTAAAGATATTCCCGCTGTCACCGGTGATGCCAGCCAGCTCAGACAGGTTGTCATGAATCTGATCATCAACGCAGCCGAGGCTATCGGTGACGCAGAGGGTGAGATACACGTCAAGCTGGCAAAGGCAGAGATCAAAGCGAAGCAGACAGAGGTAGATCATCTCGGCATTATCGTACCGGCTGGACGCTATATCTGCATTGAAGTCACCGATAACGGCTGCGGTATGGATGAAGCCACCAGACGCAAAATTTTCGAGCCATTCTATACCACTAAATTTACCGGTCGTGGCTTGGGCATGTCGGCTGTGCTAGGCATCATAAAGGCACATCATGGCGCACTACAACTGGAAAGCCAACCGGGACAGGGTACGACCTTCAAAGTATATCTGCCTGTTCAGCTCAGTAAATCAGAGACAGAAGAAGCACTCCAGAATGCAGGTTCATCGGCATGGCGTGGCAGCGGCACAATACTGCTGGCAGAGGATGAAGTACAAGTGAAAGCTATTGCCATAGTCCTGTTACAGAAGCTGGGATTCACCGTCCTTGATGCCGCAAACGGCAAAGAAGCATTGGAGCTGTACCAGCAGAACGCCGCTGACATCACATTGGTATTAACCGACATGGGTATGCCGGTCATGAATGGTTACGAACTGTTCTACAAACTGAAACAGCTCAATCCGCAGTTGCCGATCATCATCTCCAGCGGTTTTGGTGAAGGTGATATTGGCTCCAGGATTCCCCGTGAAGAGATAGCCGGGTTAATCAACAAACCATATAATTTTGATCAGATGCGGGAAGTGTTGAGGGGAGTTGTAGAGGGTGTTTAGCATCGTTGTCATTCTGCATCGTCTATTCGGTCGTAGATAAAAAATAGTGGTTGCAGATATCAACGCATTATGTAATTATCCGGGCTGGTTGCTGCGATATATTACCGGATAGTTAAGTTTTACTGCGTTTAGAGCTCAAACACACACGGATGGAACAGAAATATTCTTCTGAATATTTTATAATCTGACGGTAGTTTGGGCTTTTCCTTTTTACTGCAAAAAATCAAATTGTACAGGTGACCGATATGCCAAAAAAAACTTTAGAGCAGCCTTGCAGCAATAATGAGCTTCACGTTGGACATATGTGTGAGCTTGAGAGCCAGCAAGAATGGGAGACTATCCGGCAGATAACGGATAAGCCGAGTTTTAAATGTGAAAACTGTGGCGCAGAAACAAATTCAGCTCGGAATGTTTGTATGCCGACGGAACTGTAAATTAACACGTCATCTCAGTTCTTGATGATATGTTAGATGACGATAAGGGGATGTAGCTCAGTTGGGAGAGCGGTACGTTCGCAACGTACAGGCCGTCGGTTCGATCCCGTCCATCTCCACCAACATATTGATATCATTGTGTTTTTTGTCGCTTCGCTCGCCTGTTACAGGAATTGTTACAGGCGAAACGGAGACCCCAATGAATTTCATGGTTACCCGAAACAACCATTTCTATTTTAGAATATGGATTCCACTAGATTTACGTCAATATTTCGAACGTAATGAAGTATGCAAATCGCTAAAAACCAACAACAAACAAAAAGCTAAAACTTTAGTTCTAAAGCTGCTCTATCACACAGAGCGGCTTTTTCTGCATGTAAGGAGCGGTATGTTCACTAGCGACCAGGTAAAAAAGCTTGTAACCGACTATCTGCACAAGACTCTTGATCGTAAAGAACGTCACCGTGCTATTACGCCATTATCGTATACTGTTGATGGTAATGTTGCATCAGAAGACAACTGGATACCTGAAGGTGTCAACGCATGTGACGAGACTATAAAGATACTGCAACATCGATTATCTTTGAACAAGTTTGAAGATATGGAAACAAGTGTCAAGAAAGTTTTAGAGGGGACGGATGAAAAAGTTGATGTTGGGAGTACCGATTACAAGAAGCTCTGTCGAGAATTACTAAAAGCCGACATAAGTATATTTAAAATTGAGCGGGAGCGCATACAAGGGAATTACGATAACGATTACGATGATTATATGGCTAAT
>CAYQMO010000268.1:0-5058 GCA_964418315.1 uncultured Geobacter sp.
GTACATTGCCAGATCAGCGCGGTTCAGTAAGGACTCGCACGTATCACCTTCCCTGTATTCACTGATCCCCATACTTGCTGTTATGAAAAACTCTTTGCCTTCGTGAAGAATCACCCTTTTCTCCAGATTTCCCCGTACCCTTTCAGCCGTTTCAACTGCCCCTTGTTTATTTGTTTCCGGTAATACGATCGCAAATTCTTCACCACCAAGTCTGCCAAAAAAATCAGTACTACGCAGTTCCGAAGAGTTAAGAACACGGCATAAAGATCGTAACGCTTCATCTCCAGCGGCATGACCACGCGTGTCATTTACAGATTTAAAGTGATCCAAATCAAGCATGACAAAGCTGAATACGCTTCCGTAGCGCTTTGCGCGATCAAGTTCAGCACCCAGGCGTTCCATAAAATAGCCACGATTGTTTGCGCCGGTGAGTGGATCTGTGTGCGCCATTAATTCAAGCTTGCGCATCGACTCATCCAGCAATTTGACCATGCTGTTAAATGATGTGGAAAAATCGCCCATAAAATCGACACGCTGGGTAAAGTCACCTGAGGCTATCATCTTGGTCTGCCAGGTCAGGTGATGCAGTGCTGCCTGCAACGACTTGATTGATCCGGGCAGGTATCCCTTCTTTGTGACTTTATAATCCAAATTTCCGGTGGCAAAGCCGGAAATTGCGTTGCGAACCTCAAGTAACGTTGCGTACATTTGCGGGTATCCATCCACATCTGCAAGCTCTTCCGGCGGTTCGGGCGATACTGTGGGGGAGGTAATCAGTTCTTGTATTTTTTTGATCGCAACAGTAAGAAGCATCGAATCACTATCGGATGTATGCATCATTATGCTATACCGCCGTTGTCGCTTTAAATCGGCAGGTGCGGTCGCCGGTACACCAGCAATCCACCTCTTTGACAATGAATTTTATTCCGGAAAAGCATTCAAGCAGTGCTGAGATAAACCCTTCATCATAACTGCAGATTTCGTAGTCAAGCTCCGGCAAACCAGAGCAGTCAAGATCCTCAGAGACGGTCAGAACTATCTCTCCTTTTTCCATATCTGCCTTCTCAACACGTAGAATACCGATACCCAACTCCTTCAATACCTCTTGTAGCTGGCGGACAAACTCGTTAATGTCTGTGGTCGGAGTGAGCATGTGTGCATAGAATTCTTTTCCGGCAAGGGCACCCGCTTCATAGAAAATTTTTTCCGTCTCTTCAGTGCCGACGTGCTGCTCGATCACATCACGAAAAGCAAACTGTAGCAGACGGTAAACTTCTACACGGGTGGTATTGCCGAGATTGGGGCGTCCTGTCGTGATATTGCCCAGAAGTTCCCATGAAAATTTGTACTTGCGGTCGATTGTCATTGATGTTTTTCCTTTTTGTAACGGTTTTTCAACAAACTGAGCGGTGGTAATATTTAAATGGGCTCACCTTATGTGAGCCCATTTATGATTAATCTGAATCAAATAGATGGATCAAGCCAGATCAAGAACCCCTTGGTAAATAATGTCAAACAGCTCCTGAATATTCTCTTCAGCGATACAGGAGAACGCGATACGCAGGTCAGTCTTGGTTGTGGAAATCGCGCCGACGCCGTATTTGTCCAATAAATGGATGCGCAGTTTTTCAGCCTCCACTGTTTTCAGCTTCAGGCACATAAAATAACCGGAGTTAAATGGATAGTAATCCCAGGCTTTTTCGTATTTGCTGTTGTTAAGGACTTCCTTGGTTTTCAGCGCACGCCCCTTCATAACCTGGAATTTTTCTTCCTTCTGAGCGAGGAACTGAGGTGAGCGAAGCGCCTCAATGACAAAGGTCTGAGACGGATGCGGGCAGTTGGAAATCTTGGCGCGGATGATGCCCATCGCCTTCTTTTCCAGCGCAGTCATAACAGGGGCGTTTTCAAAGCTATTGCCATCAGCAAATGTAATGAAGCCGGTACGGAAACCCCAAACGAATTCTTCTTTTGTGGCACCATCCAGCTTTATAGCCAAAATGCGGGGATGAAGATTGGCAAACTTACCAAACAATGATTCCTTGAGGCTGTCTTCATAGAAAAGACCAAAATAGGCATCATCAGCAATGGCTACGACGTTACAACCCGCTTCGGCAACTTCCAGCATCGCCGCCACAAGCGCATCACCTTCGGCAACTGTCGGGGTATAACCGCTAGGATTATTGGGAAAGTTGAGGAGAACAACTACTTTCCCCTTTTCTTTGGCGCTCTCCTGCAGGGTTGACTTGAATGCCTCGACATTGAAACCGCCGGTGCTGGTGAAAGTCTGGAATTTTTTGACTATTGCGCCGTTACAGGTGCCAAAAGTCAGATTATAATTGCCCCAGAGCATATCCGGAAGAATCAGGTGATCCCCCGTATCGACAAACATGTCACCAACTATGGAGAGACCATGTGTCAACGCATTGGTAACAATGGGGTTGCTGAAGTGTTTACCCTGCTGGCTCGGGTTTTCCCGCAGCATTTTTTCGATCCAGAGCGCGCGAAGCTCCGGTTTACCGGCAGGTGGGGCATAAGGGTAGATATCCTTGGGGTCAAAAGCTGCGAGCTTGTCCTGAATACACTGCAGGAACATCGGACCACCGTTCTCTGTTGCAATGCCGATGGTGGCATTGTACTTGTGCGCCTTCTCCTTGGCTTCGGCCGACTGGGTCAGAATCCCCTTAGGGAAAAAAAGGTTCTTCCCGAGATCGGACAGCATTTCCAAAGCGTGCGGATTGTGTTTGCTAAGCAGATCATTCAATTCTTGTGCTAATGGGTTCATCGAGTTCCTCCTGGAGTTTATTAATACCTGATTTTGTAAGTACAAACCATATCCGTTATACAGTCAATACCCGTGCAGTAGAACAATACCGCTCAACTTTTGTCAATAGAGAAATAACAGATTTCAGATAATAGATTATGTTTTCCAACAACCATACGATTATTCATCATTAATTTACAAGATGTCGTAGCAGCATTTATTTCTCGACAGCAGTGGTAACTCTCTTTATATTCGATCTAATTACGCTGGATTATCCTGAAATTTGAATTCGTGGGTTGCGTATATGCGAGTAATTGCCGGAGCCTACCGAGGGAAAAAGTTGTCGTCTCCGCAGGGCGTAGTAACACGACCTACTTCAGATCGAGTTAAAGAAGCTCTTTTCAGTATTCTTAGCAGTCGCCTTGATTTTACCGATATTCGTGTGCTCGACATCTGTGCAGGAACCGGAAGCCTTGGCATTGAAGCTATCAGTCGTGGGGCACGTTCGTGTTGTTTTGTTGAAAGTGAACGGTCGGTAATATCAATACTTAATAAAAACCTGATAGATACGTGCGGCAAGGTTCACTCAGAGGTTTTGAATATGGATGCTGTAGAAGCTATCAAATGTTGTGCGGTGCGCGGAAGTCAGTTCGACCTCGCATTTTTTGATCCCCCGTATTCCTCTGATTTGTATCAGGCTGTACCTGATGTTATGGGCGCTTCGGCTGTATTGATGCCCGGTTCAATCCTGATAATGGAATGTTCGGTTCGAAACAGGCTGCTGGAATCGTATGGGCGTCTGAAGCGTTTTGACCGACGTGAATACGGTGAGACGGCTCTGGAATTCTTTACAATGGAGGAAAAATGAATAAAATTGCAGTGTACCCGGGTTCCTTTGATCCAATAACATACGGTCACCTGGATATTATCAAGCGTGGCTTAACTATCTTTGACAAAATCATTGTTGCTGTCGCCAGAAATTCCCAAAAAAACTCATTATTCACAACGGATGAACGGGTTGGATTGATTGAGGATGTCGTGAAAGAGGAGGAGAGGGTCACGGTTGACACGTTCAGCGGGCTTCTGATAGATTACGTGTCGTCCTGCGGGGCTCATGTCATCATCCGTGGACTCCGGGCGATTTCAGATTTTGAGTATGAATTTCAGATTGCTCAAATGAACAGCACTATCGGCAAACAGATTGAAACGCTTTTTATGATGACGTCGCTACAGTATGGATATCTATCCTCCTCTATTGTCAAGGAGGTCTGCTCTCTTAATGGCGATATCGACAAATTCGTACCACCGGAAATAAAAAAAGCGTTACGTCAAAAATACGGTTTACCAGAGATAATTTGATCCGATATTTTAAAAAAAAGATGAGGTGCACAAATGATCAGCCAAGATATGATAATTGCCGATATCATCGCCCGGCATCCGGAAACACTACCAGTTTTCAAGCAGTATAATCTCGATTGTTATGAGTGTCAGATTGCCGATCTTGAAACACTCGGTCATGGAGCCGGTGTCCACAAAGTATGCATTGATCAACTTCTTGTCTCGTTAAATTCCGCTCTTAATAAGTGACCATACTCTATCACACCAGGTTCATTTGATCATGAAGTAGCAAAGACAACAGTACTGCCAAAAGCCTTTTCGAACAGCTCCTTTTTGGCGTTAGCGCCGAATATCTCGACCGAAACATCTTCAGTTGCAGTTAGCAGGAGTGTAACGGTTGAGTCAACAAACTGACAGGAAATATCCTGTATCAGGCCACTTCTTCGGCGGTCAAGACCATCGGCCAGACGTAAAATACCGCCCAGACGGGATACAATTTCCTGATCCTTCTCCTTGAGACTAAGAAAAGCATCATGTTTTCTTTTAGGGAGCGATTTTCTATGATAGCGGGCAATTTGAGCTATCAGCTCCCGTTCACGCGGAGTGAAACCAAACAGTTCAGAGTGGCGGATAAGGTGGTATGAGTGTTTGTGGTGGTTGCTGTAACTGATGAAATACCCGCAGTCGTGAAGTAGAGCCGCTGCCTCAAGAAGTTTTTTCTCACTCTTTTCCAATCCGAAAGGAAGTGCCAAAGCTTCGTAAATTGACAACGCCATTCCTGCAACTTGCCTCGCATGCTGCTCATCAACGTGACAGGAAGCTGCAAACTCCTTTATTGAGTCTCGCCACGTAGGGGGGGTATTGCTTCCGGCTGCGAGCCCCAGTCGATTCATTGCCCTGATAAGTAACCCTTCGCGGATGCCCCTCTCGTTGATCAATACTCTGTTAGCATCGAAAAA
>CAYQMO010000269.1:0-5042 GCA_964418315.1 uncultured Geobacter sp.
AACCGACATCGACATCCAGACGCCTCCCAGCATAAAAATAACATTGGCACCCCATGCTGCAGCAACAGGGGTTAAAACACCACTGGAACCATACGAAAGAAGTACCGCATTTAACACAAAATAGGCAAAACCGATCCCGATGCTTACGCCGATTCCCATGGTAATACTGCCGGAGCGGCTGTTTCGCAGGGCGAAAGGGATACCTAATACCACCATAATAAGTGCCGCAAACGGAGTTGCTATTTTGGTATGCATCATCGTGTAGTACCGATGCACCTGATATCCGCCCCGCTTCAGGTTTTCAGCATAATCTTTCAGAACAAAAAAACTCATGTTGTCAGCATCACGATCCAGCACCTGTAAATCTTCTATTTTAAGATTAATATTTAGCGCCATATTCGGAACTGACTTCGTTTCAAAACCGACCGGTGTCAGAAAGTTTTTTTGTACAGCGGAAGGGGCCGACCACACTCCATCACGATATACAGCCATATCAGCGTCAATTCTGCCGACTGGATTCATTAATGCGTCAACATTCCAGATAACAACGCCGTGTAATGTGACGGTGTTGGGCTCAAACAGGCGAGCCTGAAGAATCTGGGAGTCGGATCGAAACCAGATGTTGTTACGTTTGAAGGAAAGATTATCATCCTTTTTCTTGATCTTGACCCGTTCAAGCTGTTCTGTTTTTAGATAGGTATATGGAAGAAGCAGTTCAGCGTTAAAAAGCAGTAAAATACTGGTAACAAATCCAAGCGCCAGCATCGGCGATGAAATTTTCAGCAGACTGATGCCACAACTACGCATGGCAATAATTTCACTATCACGGGTAAGTGCTCCAAGAGTCAGCAGAGTTGTCATGAGTATCGAGAATGTGGCTGTCCGGCTTACTATTTCAGGGAGCTTCCAGATGAAATACGTTAATATATCGACTGCTACAGCACCTGTACGCAAAAACCGGGGGATCTTTTCAATCATGTCAATAACGAGATAAAGCCCGATAAATGCACAAAGACAGAGGATAAGGAGGCGTAGCCAGGTTTTGGCAATATACCTGTCAAGAAGAGACATATCAGGATGATCTTCGAAAAAAAACACGAACCGTATTAAACTGCAATCTGGGAAGACTCTTTTCCAGAGAAGCCAACCGCAGAAAATACAATCCGATACCGAGGAAAAGAAGGTTTGGTAGCCAGAGAGCAATCGAGCTGGGTAATATACCCTTCTCCGGAAAAGTCTTTGCTACCGACATCACTACATAATAGGAGAGTATGATGAAAATACTTATCGCAAAGCCGCCGGATTTACCGGCGCGTCTATTCTGTATTCCGAGTGGAACAGCCAGGATTGCGAACACAAATGAAGCAAAGGGAAAGGTAAAACGGCTATGGAACTCAATTCGTTGTCTGAGGCGGCGAGCGGCAGGGGTGGCGGAATCATCCATCTGGCGTATTAAATCCGGCAATGACAGATCAGACTCATTACGCGCTTGTGGCGTACTATTTTCCTTATTACCAACCGTCATGCTGTACTCTCCAAAATATACCAACCGGTAGCTCCCACTCTCTCCTACCATATGAATAGAGCCATTTTGCAAAGACAAGAGCAGCGCATTTTTACCGGATTCACCTGAAATGACGCCATTCCTCGCAAAAATTGTCATGGGCCTGGACTGGTTACGGCCATCATGAATAACAACCCCTTGCAACTGCCTGCTCTGCTCTTCATAGTGATCTGTATACATGACAACATCTGGAATATCATCCCAAAATGTTTTTTCCCTAATGGTGGCAGCGATATTCTTAGTCAGAACCTTCAAGCGAAGCTCTTTGAAGGCGCTGTTTCCCCACGGTGCTCCGACAGCAGTAACTCCGAATGCAAGAATGACCGCGATAAGAGCGCAGAATATAACCGGCGGCATTACTTGAAAAAGACTTATGCCGCTGGCTTTGATGACAATGATCTCGTTATCAGCAGAAAGCCTCCCGAAGGCGAGAAGTACCGCAAGCAAAAAGGCCATTGGAATTGTATAAATCAGAAACGACGGGATGAGGTACAGAATCATTTTACTTACGTCCGCGAGTGAAACACCGCGTGTCACGACGAGTTCCATTAACTTGATGAGGCGACCCATAAGAAGAACCAGAGTAAAGATTACGATACCCAGCAGGAAAAGCGAGGAAATTTCTCGAATTATGTAGAGGGATAAAATGCGTTTCACGAGGGTTATAATACATAAGCGGATTAGTTGTGTAAAGGGGCGTAGAAGCAAAACCAGCGATGAAATGAAGTTTTATGCGGACGTAAGTCTCCCGAATTTCCAGATTTGATTATTTCCACTTTCCCCCTTGAAAACGTTATGCAGCGTGATTATGTTGCCGGATATAATTCCACTACATCGAAGGAGATTCATCTGTATGTCAAAAATCACCAAACCGTTCCAGACCGAAGTTCAACAACTGCTTGATCTGGTGATCCACTCACTGTATTCCAACAAGGATATTTTTCTCCGGGAGCTGATTTCCAACGCATCTGATGCCATTGACAAGGTACGCTTTGAATCCCACTCTGACGAAACACTTCTCGAAGGGAACAGCGACTGGAAAATCAAGCTGATTCCGAATAAGGAAGCCGGCACTCTGACCATCCGCGACAACGGCATTGGTATGAATTTGGCTGAAGTTGAGGAAAACATCGGTACTATCGCCCGCTCCGGCACCAAAGCATTCATGCAGTCACTTAAGGAAAAAGCTGACAGTAGCAATCCAGAATTGATTGGGCAGTTCGGAGTCGGTTTTTATGCCTCGTTTATGGTTTCTGACAGTGTAGTTCTTGAAACCAGAAAAGGTGGAGCCGCTGCTGAAGGCTGCCGCTGGTAATCGACAGGCGACGGCAGTTATACTATCGAATTGTTTTTTAGGAACCTACGCGGTACCGAGATCACACTGCATCTTAAAGAAGAATTTAAAACTTATCTTGACGAATGGAAGATCCGCTCGATCGTAAAAAAATATTCAGACTACATCCAGTATCCGGTTGTGATGGACGTTACCCGCACAGAAACCCCCAAAGGTGTGAACGGCGAGGTAATAGAGGGTGCAGGTACAATCGAAAAGACCGAAGAACAGACCCTGAACTCAATGAAAGCGATCTGGACCCGCGCCAAGAGCGATGTCACGGAAGAGGAGTACACCGAGTTCTACAAACATGTTTCCCATGATTATGACAAGCCGTTCCGCACTATTCATTTTTCAGCGGAAGGTACCAGCGAATTCAAGGCGCTCCTCTATCTGCCCGCAAAGAAGCCATTCGATATGTTCATGAACGACCGGAAGAAAGGGCTTCAGCTCTATGTACGCCGTGTATTCATCAGCGATAAATGTGAAGAGCTGATACCGGACTATCTGCGGTTCGTAAAGGGTGTTGTCGATTCCTCCGATCTGCCCCTCAATGTTTCCCGCGAAATTCTCCAGGAAGATGTCCAGATCAAGCGGATTCAGAAGAGCCTGGTCGGTAAAATTCTTTCGACGCTTGCAGAGATTAAAGAGCAAAATTTCGAAGAGTACGTTACCTTCTGGAAGGAGTTCGGACAGGTTCTCAAGGAGGGGCTGCACTTCGACTACGCCAACAAGGAAAAGCTGCAGGAACTTGTCCTGTTTGAAAGCACCTCGACCGCTGCCGGTTCGTATGTTTCCCTGAAGGAGTATGTCGGCAGAATGCCGGATGGACAAAAAGATATTTACTACATAACCGGTGCCAACCGCGAAACCCTGGAGCAGTCACCGCACTTGGAGGTATTTCGTGCCAAAGGATACGAAGTTCTCTTCCTGACCGATCCTGTTGATGAGTGGGTTGTTCAATCTCTCACCGAATATGAAGAAAAGCACCTTAAAGCGGTTGATCGCGGCGATATCAGCCTGGATAGTGACGAAGAGAAAAAGGAAAAAGAGAAAAAACGCGAAGAGGCGCAGAAAGAATTCAGTGATCTTATCTCCATGATGAGTGATCGTCTCAAAGAAAAGGTCAAAGAGGTTCGTTTTTCAAACCGCCTTACCGAAAGCGCCTGTTGCCTGGTTGCCGATGAATATGGCATGAATGCCAACATGGAGCGCATCATGAAGGCGATGAACCAGACGGTTCCCGAATCGAAACGCATTCTGGAGCTGAACCCGGATCATGCCATCCTGAAGGCGATGGCGGCAACTTACCAGAAAGATGCCTCTGCTGCATCTCTAGCTGACTATGCCGATCTGCTCTATGATCAAGCACTTTTGACCGAAGGTTCCACTATTAAGGATCCACTCCGCTTCACCAGACTGGTAAGTGATCTGATGGTGAAAGCTGCTCAGTAAGTACATGCTCAGTAAGTACATTGAAAAACTGCAGAAACTATAATATAAGGGTCGGATCATTGATCCGACCCTTATTATTTTTGGAGTCAAATATGCCTGAATATGAACCACCATTCAGAACCGCCTGCCAGCGCACTGTTTCGGCTCTACTCTGGGTTTCCATAGTTATTGGCTGGCTTGTTTCCATATTTTCAGTAATACAGGAAATGTGCCTGGCAACTGCCTGCAGTGACGCTGCCAGCTTCACTTTTCTTGGAATTAATTTGGGCTGGTTAGGCATCATCTATTTCAGCTTCTTACTGATTCTGCTTTGGCAGCGCACTCGACAAATCTGGTTGAATTGGGCACTTGCAGCAATGGTTTTTGCCGGAGTTGGCGCAGAACTCCGTTTACTCTGGATTCAGAAATATGTTATCGGCGGATGGTGTCCACTCTGCGTTTCGATTTGTTGTGCTCTTCTTTGTGCGGCTGTTCTGCTCCTGTTTGAAAGGAATCAAGCGCTTGAATCTGAAGTAACCGGTAAAAGAAACATCTTGAGGTGGTTAGTATTAATACTGGTAATGATTGCATCCGGGTTGTCTGTTGCGATTCTCGGTGTAAAAGCTGTTGAATAATGGCAACTGGTCAGCAATTCTACCGATCCAGCATCTCCCTCACCTTTTTCATAAGCTCGGCTGGTTGCACCGGTTT
>CAYQMO010000270.1:0-5038 GCA_964418315.1 uncultured Geobacter sp.
TGGCGGAATACCTGAAGATTCCTGATGGACGTGTTGAGAAGGATATTCTGCATCTTGTCGGGGATAATCTGAATATCGCACTCAACACGACTCTTCAAAGAGTAGACAACACCAGTCAAAGTGAGGCAAGCCGCAATATTCGCGTCAGCAGAGGCGATAAGAATTTTCTGATTGATGTAATCGTCGATCCGCTGCTTGATGACGAGACCCGCACAACCCATTACCACATCTCCTTTGAGCGTATCAGGCAGCGCGAACCGGCTCAACATCATGTAGAACCTGATGTTGACAGCCTGGATGTAACTGCCCACTACCGTCAGCATATCGCAGACCTGGAGATGGAACTGCTCTCTTCCAGTGAAAACCTCCAGACGACCATTGAGGAACTACAGACCAGTAATGAGGAGCTGCAGACAACCAATGAGGAGATGATGGCCAGCAACGAGGAGTTGCAGAGCACTAACGAAGAGCTTCACTCCGTCAATGAGGAACTCTACTCGGTCAATTCGGAGTTTGAGCGTAAGAACATGGAACTGATTCAGCTTACCACCGACTACGACAATCTGTTGGCAAGTACCGACACAGGGACCATCTTCCTGGACAGAGAGATGCGCATCTGCAATTTCAACGCCGCTATTTCCACATCCTTCATGCTGCTGCCTCAGGACATAGGGCGCCCCATTGACCACATCGCATTCCGTCTCTCCAGCCAGGGGGAGATGCTGGACGATATCCAGCAAGTACTCGATGGTGGCGTACCAATTGAGAGGGAACGGTGTACCGCTGATGGTAAATGGTTGCTTAAACGGGTAATGCCTTTCACAACCGAAACCGGTAAAGTGGAGGGGGTCGTTATTACCTTTACCGACATCACTCACATCAAAGATGCACTGGAACAGAAACAGATATTGGCCACGGTATTTGAACATAGTACCGAGGGTCTTGTAATAACCAACTCTGACAACAAGATCATAGCGGTTAACAGCTCATTTACCCGACTGACCGGCTATAGCCAGGAAGAAGCGCTAGGCCAGAATCCCAGCATACTTAAGTCCGGCAGGGAGCCGAAAGAGTTTTACGCAGAAATGTGGGATAAACTGTTAGCCAGCAATTGTTGGCAGGGAGAGATATGGGACAAACGTAAAGACGGCAGTTACTATCCCAAATGGCTGTCAATAGCCGTGGTACGAAACGAACAGGGAAAAATAATAAACTACATTGCCGGGTTTTCTGACATATCCGAACGTAAACAGGCGGAGGAAAAAATTGAGCACCTGGCGCATCATGATTCCCTGACCAATCTTCCCAACCGTTTCAGTCTTTGCGAACGGCTTTCTCAGGCGTTGCAACAGGCAAAACGGGCAGGACATCATCTGGCTGTCATGTTTCTGGATCTTGATCGTTTTAAAAGCGTCAACGACTCGCTTGGACACGATGTAGGTGACAAGCTGTTGTTTGAAGTTGCTACGCGCCTGAAAGATTCGGTTCGCAGCTCCGATATCGTCGGTCGTATCGGTGGCGATGAGTTTGTAGTGGTTTTGCCGGAGATCCAATCAGGCATAGCCTCGGTGCATTTTGTCGAGAAGGTGCGTCAAACCCTTTCACAAACCTATCTGATTGATAGTCATGAACTTCACAACACCCCCAGTATCGGTGTCAGCATATTTCCTCATGACGGTGATACAGTTGAAGAGCTCATGAAGAATGCCGACACCGCCATGTACCATGCCAAGTCGCAAGGAAGAAACAACTACCAGTTTTTTAGAAAAGAGATGAATTCCTCTGCTTGTGAACGGCTTGCGCTGGAAAATGACCTTCGACTGGCGATTGAACGGAACAAATTTATTTTGTACTACCAGCCGCAGGTTGAGGCAACTACCGGCAGGGTCGTGGGTGTCGAGGCGTTGGTGCGCTGGCATCATCCTAAGCACGGTTTAATCATGCCTGACTCGTTTATTCCTATTGCCGAGGAGTCCGGACTTATAATTCCGATGGGAGCCATGATTCTGGAAAACGCCTGCCGTCAACTGGCAACCTGGTTAGCGGATGGGCTGTCTCCATTCAGAATGGCTGTTAACCTTTCCGCCAAGCAGTTTCGACAGAGTAATCTTCCGGACATGGTCGCTGACATCATCGCCAGAACAGGGATTGATGCGCGACTGCTGGAGCTGGAAATCAAAGAAACCGCAGCAATGGAGCATCCGGCAGAGACGATATGCCAACTAAAACGCTTGAATGAGATGCAAGTGCAACTCGCCATTGATGATTTTGGCACCGGATATTCTTCACTCGGCAATTTACGACTTTCTCCGGTAAGTCGCTTGAAGATCGACCGTTCATTTGTAAAAAATATCGAAACAAATGCTGATGATGCGGCAATAGCGGCAGCGACCATATCTCTGGCGCATACTCTCGGCAAGGAAGTTATCGCCGAGGGGGTAGAAACCGAGGCTCAGTCACAGTTCCTCATCAACCAAAAATGCGACTATATGCAAGGCTTCTTTTTCAGTATTCCCCAGGAGGCTGATAAGGTCGCAGAATTCATACGGAGCAATCAGTAAAAAATCAAATGGGGGGCTAAGGAGTCTAGCAAAAATACCACGCGTATGACTGCAAGGCGGTAGTGCGGATACTGACGGCAACTTTTTTGATTAGCACGCCGCAAGTCTGATGGCCGGTCTCAACACGGGACTGCGCTCTGACAGCGGCTTTACCAGGGTGCATTCGGCAGCCTGGAGCGCTTCAGCCACCGCAACCTGATTAGCGGCGACAACAAAATTTTTCCCTGCACGCAGCAGATAATCAACCCCGTTTCCGCAGGTCAGCCAGACGGTTCCACTCGAACAACGCAGAGTTACTCCCTCTTTCCCCCCATCCACCCGAATCAGTTCACCTTGCGTCAGATAACATTCCATGATCAATTCCTCCTCCGTGCTTGATGATGACACTCTACTCCGCCTAAAATAAAAAAAACAGATACAGAAAACATCTTTTGTAACCGTTACAGTTTTATGTTACATAAATTGTACCCATAGAAAGTCACCGGAACTGTACCTGACAACGTCCAACAGAGTGAGGTATGATACAATCATGAAAAGTGTACAGAAAATAAGCATCGGCGGATCGTTGCTCTATGAAAAGGTTGCCGGGGAAATCACCTCCCTGATTGCTCAGGGTACCTTCCGGGCCGGCGATCGCCTTCCTTCCATTCGGCAACTCAGCAGCCGCTTCGACGTGAGTATCAATACCGTCATGCAGGCATATACCCTGTTGGAGGATACCCGCCTGATTCAGGCGCGTCCCCAGTCAGGCTATTACGTCCGCAGCCGGGTACCGGAGATCAGGGAGCCCGACCTTCCGTCACGGGCGTTTAACGCGCCGACCACCGTCACCACCAGTGAACTCTGTCATCAGGTTATGCGAAACATGATGAACCGTGATCTGCTGCCGCTCGGGAGCGCCATACCGAACGCCCGCAATCTGCCGGTGGACAAGCTGAACCGGATTATGGCGAGTGAGCTGCGCCGCTACGGCGAACAGGCAGTGCTGTATCAGATGCCGCCCGGATATGAACGCCTGCGGGTGCAGATCGCCCGTAGAGGGCTTGCAGCCGGCATCAGCAGCGGCCCTGACGACATTCTGGTCACGTCGGGCTGTGTTGAAGCGGTGAGACTCGCTCTGGAGGCAACCTGCCATGCTGGTGATACCATCGCGGTCGAATCACCCTTCTATTTCAATTTTATGCAGATGATAGCCGAACTCGGCCTGAAAGCATTGGAAATCCCGTCAACTCCCCGAGACGGTATCAGCATTGAAGCGCTCCGCTATGCCATTGAGCAGAGCAGCATCAGCGCATGCCTTGTCATAACCAACTTCAGTAATCCGCTCGGCTGTCTGATGCCGGATGAGCGCAAGCGTGAGCTGGTTGAACTGCTGGCCGCGCACAAAATACCGCTGATAGAGGATGATATCTACGGCGATTTGACGTTTGATAACGATCGTCCGGTAGCAGCCAAGTCATTCGACCGTTCGGATTCCGTTATTTACTGTTCATCGTTCTCCAAGACCATCGCCCCCGGCTACCGCATCGGCTGGGCAATAGGCGGGCGCTATCAGGCAGAAATGGAGCGCCTGAAAATGATGATGAACATTGCGTCCTCATCACCGTCGCAATTGGCTCTTGCGGAATTTCTCGCAAACGGGGGTTATGACCACCACCTGCGCACTATCCGACGGATTCATGCCCGCAACATGTCGCAAATGGCCGATGCCGTAGCCCGCTACTTCCCCGAGGGCACCTGCATGACTCACCCCTCCGGCGGCTTTATTCTCTGGGTGGAGATGCCGGTCGGCATCAACGCCATACAGTTGTATCACCGCGCCTTCGAGCATGGCATCAGCATTGTGCCGGGACCGCTCTTCTCCCTCGGCAACAAATACGGCAACCACATCCGCCTCTCGGCGGCGCTCTGGGATGATCGGGTGGAACAGGGGATCAAAACGCTGGGGAAATTGGCTCATGAACTACTGCCGGGGTGAGGATGATGGCAAATAATTTCCGCCAGGGATTGTCAGCCGCCTGGCCGATCTGCCTCGGCTATTTCCCCATCGGGCTTTCGTTGGGAGTTCTGGCGCAAAAGGGTGGGCTTGCTCCATGGCAAATGGCGACCATGTCGATTCTGGTTTTTGCTGGCGGTTCCCAGTTCATTGCCGTGGCGATGATAGGCAGCGGAGCCTCGGCGCTGGCGATTGTCTCCACCACCTTTATGGTCAACCTGCGTCATCTGCTGATGAGTTCCGCATTGTCAGTACATTTCCCCGGCGTCTCCCGCCGTTTTCTGGCGCTCTTCGCTTATGGCCTCACCGACGAAAGCTTCGCCGTCAATATGACCCGCTTCAATCAGGGGGAGTGGCATCGTTATAGCGCCCTGACCCTCAATCATGCCGCCAACACAACCTGGATCGTCAGCAGCGTAGCCGGTGTCTATCTCGGTCAACTGGTGCCGCCCGGCGCTGCCGGAGTTGACTATGCCCTCAC
>CAYQMO010000271.1:0-5024 GCA_964418315.1 uncultured Geobacter sp.
CCCGCTTTTTTACCGGCATTGGCGGCAAACATCCCGATCAGATATTCATAGATGAATCCCAGGACGTCATAATCCTGTTTGCCGTCCATTGGGATGTCTTTGATCAATTGCAGCAAGCTGCTGATGGCTTTGGTTTGAGATGCGGCGCTGTCACCCAGTTTGCTCAAGCCGGTTTCAAGGGTTTTGAAAATATCCTGAAACAGTTTTCTGTGAGCCGGGTTTATCAAGCGACCAAAAGCCGACAGTGCATCCCGAACATTTGAGACATCAAAATCCTTGCCCAGGCTTATCCAGGTAGAAAACAGATCCTTATACGCGATGAAATAACCAATGTTGATCTTGAAGTGCTTGACCGTTTCGGCATCATCTTCGGACAGAGCCATGATTTCATCGTCGGTACACCCCTCTTTTCGGGCAAATTTCAGTTCATTGTCTGAAAGGTATTTATAAAAAATAAAGCCGAGAATGTAATCCTTGTATTCGTTGGCCTCAATCTTGGAACGCATCTGGTTGGCTGATTCCCATATCTTGGCAGCCAGTTGTTGCTTATTCATACAGTGTTGTACCTCTCAAATCAGATAAGGGAAAATACCACGGTTTTGGATAATACAGAAATCAATTAGTGTGATAGTCCAGTATGTAACAAATAACATTACTTTTGAAAGTGCCGATCTGATCCATTTGAGTATGCTATTCACCATTTTCATAAATAGCTGCGTATTGAACAGATGAATTCATTGCTTAAATACACAATTATCGCTCTAAATGCCTTATTTTGTTGTTTATATTATGTCTTTTCAGAGGTGGCTATTGATAATTTCAGCATTGCAGATCTTGTTGTATTCTTTATGCGTTCCTTGTAGTCGTATTTCCCAACCCCCAACTCAGGCTTTCTGCCGTTGTAAAATAGCTGGAAGAGGACTTCAATTAAATCGTAAAAAAAGTACAGCATTTCATCAATCTCTTTAATTTGAGTTCTACCGAAAAGCTCTGAAACTTTGTTTTTGTCCTTGAGGATTTTGTGTGCAAAAACATAGTCTCTGATGTCGCCATATACTGATTTGAATTTTGCTCTATGTGGCGAAAGAGCTTTTTTAAATGCCCTTAAATCAGACGTTTGAGGTTCAAATACGTGCATAAGATATTCATCCAGCCACGAAGGCCGTTCTTTACCCTCTGACTTTCGGATTGCGAGCGAATTTTTAGAAAAAAAATCAGGATGTGCAACTGTAGCAGCAAGAAGTTTGTGAATTGAATGAGTTTCTGGGCCATCGTCGAAAATACGGCCAAGAGCAATAAAAAATGATGCCTGTAGGCTGTAGAGTTGAATGTTCCAGAACGTCGCATCCTCGTTTAGGCTACGAATGACGTTCTTGTCCTCAGCGGCGTAATTGTGGATTTCGATATAGGTATAGAAACACTCTATCGCGGTATTTACCTCATCTCTAGTAAGTTCATAATCTTTCCAATATTCAATTTCTGTCATTTTGATCTCTTTATTGCCATAAAGGGCATGGCTTTGACCCTCCGGTTTCTAGGGCGGTGTGTAACGGCCTTGTGTACGCCTTTCATGGGCGTGAACTTATGGAGTGCAAGTCCCCTGTACGTGAATCCGGTCACTGTCGTGAGGACAGAGTAAACGAAGTACTAGCCGAAGGCAAGGGCGTCTCCGCGAGGAGGGGACAATTGGTAAGTTTTCGCCAGGCAAGGTGAATTAAGCGAAGAGAAACTTCAGTATTCTCAGGCGGGAGTAGAGCGGGCTTGAAGGGTGGTATCTATAACTTTAGGCATGTACATTGATTAGCTGTTATGGAACAAGATGCCTGATTGGATAGATATCACAGAAAAATCACGACAAATATCACCACAAAACTCACGACTTTTTTCACTATCATTTGGTTGATTGAGAAAGGAAAAAGCTGAATATGCAGTGTGTTCTTCACTCCTTTATAGGCTGATCTGTACGTGTCTCAGCATTCTCCAATGCCTTGAGCTTGTAACCGGTGGCTTCAATAATATCTTCAAGGCAAACCAGCTTCCTACAGTTCGGCCACCCTTCGGCGGCGTTTTGTCCCCAAAAGTCAACAATAACGCCGCCTTTCTTTGTTGGTCGGCAACAGACAAGACGCACATCAACATTGCTATCGTAATCTTTTGAAATGCATACATGATATTTTCCAACCTTCACTTTCAAATCAGCATTAAGCCATATCTTTTTCCGCATTCCCACATCATCTACCGTATCAATGGAATATTGGTGCGCCAGTTTGAATTTTGCAGAATTCAATAGAGATGACAAGGTATCCAGCTCGTTTTTCAGAGAATCGTTTACGCATTCCAGCTCTGCCATGCTTTCCCGTAGAATCATCTTCATACTTCCTGTTTTTTATTCGGCGTAAGTATGCTGATTGCTTTAGCGATGGCAATATCCAGCATGATGGTCTCCTGGCCGTCGAGATAGATTTCATTTACGATCTTTCCTGCTTGCTGGAGACTAATCTGCAAATAATGTTTCTTATCCTTTTGCCGGGCAACAAAATACAGGGATGATCTTCCCGCACCGTAATCTTCATGGTGTAACCCTTTAGCCAGATCAATTCTGCCGCCTTCTTTGGTTGAACGCTTCCAGTATCCTTGCATGAAAAATTGCAGGCACGACTTCACAAACGCCAATTCCTGCAGATTGCCATTCCATATTACGAAATCCCAAAAATGCACAAAAACGCTGAGATCCCTCTCAAAGCGGGTACGATGATGGTTTCCTGAATCCTTGTAGTTGATTTGCTGATTTTCAGCAGCCACCACAATTTGTATCCCTTTGTAATCGAACTCAATCATCTGTTTCCACGTCTTTCCATAATTTAGCCAGATATGTTGGTGAAGTCTTTATCTTACGGGTTTGGTTTAGATAGTGTGCAATAGGCCGGAAACCCATTCCGTCAGCCTTCAGATCTTTGACTTCGCCCCAGTGAGCAAGTATTTTTCTGCGGAGAACCGGTGTCCTCCCTTTTTGGATCAGTCCGGCCGCGCTTGCTTTTCTCAGATGGGAAAAGTCATCATACTGCTCCTTTTCAGCTACCCGGTGACCTCTGCCTTTGAGCGTGTCCCAGCCTGATTTGCGGGCAGCAACGATGAAAGCGCAATATTTGTTGATCCGGCCGGTGAGGTCGGGCCGTTCCTCCTTGAGCTGAAAGGACCTCTTCACGCCATCCTGAAATATCTGGACAACCGTTTCCTCCGGAAGAGAAGCAATCCAGGTAAATACTTTCTTGCGCTCACTACTGGTCAGGCCGGTTATATGGTTAAGCTGATCTTCCATATCATCCTCGGGTGTAGGTCAGGGTTTCCCGCAGCCGGAAATGAGAGGTTTCCAGTGAGGTCTGCTGTAAAGCCTGCTCGTGGCTCATTCCGTGTGCGATGCACTCCATGTACCGCTCCTGGGCAAAGTTGTGCTTCAGGCCGTGACTGCCGCGCCCTGTAACATACTGACCAGTAGTTTTGGCTGCCAGGTTGATGGCTTCGACGTAACTAAAATAATCGCTTTCCAGTTTGCTATGGCAGGCGATATGTTTTTCCAACCTCCGATAGGTTTCGATAGAAACATAATGTTCTGTTGCTTTGCCTCCTTTTTCCACTGAAGCCACAATTCCGGCAGGCGATCCGGTAACCGGATCGGTGCTGATCCCGTGGAGTCCTGTTCGAGTCAGAGGATTTTTGAGACGTCTGTTGCTGGGCGATCCTACTCCCTCAGCTCTCAGTCCGCCCTCGTATTGGAGTGATGCCTGCAACTGGAAGGTTCCGTCAGTGATCGACGCGATAAGCCGAATCGGATCGGGGTAGGCCCGGTTGTAGAAAACTTTGCTTGATTTGCGTAAAAGTTTCCGGCTTCTGGCGTAGAACTCCATACGGAGCTTTTCAGTATCCAGGCTGGGAATTTCCAGTGCGTGGATCTCGATATAGTGATTGATGGCGTACTCAAACTTTCCCAGTGCACATAGAATGGTCTCCATGGTTTGGCGTGACCGTTTCTTCTCGACGTATTGAGCCAGTCGCTCTTCGAGGTACTCTGCCATGTCGTCCAGAACCGACAGGGTATCGAGAAAGCTGATTTGCCCGTTCTTGTGCATGAATTTGGCTAAACGGTGGGCTTCACCCTTGTAGACTTCCCACGATCCGAATGACCGGATTCCCTTATCGGTATCCATCTTTGACTTTCCGATGGAACGGACCGAGTGAAAAATCGCCTCGACCTGGGAATAAAGTGATGTTGGCCATCTGTGTTTCATTGATTACCTCTAGCCGTTGCCGGCCTGCGTGTTGAGATGACATGCTCTTTTTCTGGCATCGCTATGCCGACGGTAGCAGCTCCGTCTTCCTACTTTTCGTAGTGTCCCTTATATGTGGGCCTGGCAAGGATTCCTGCCAATAGCCTGCTGTCTGCCGTGAACCGGGACTCTACCGGTGGATCACGTTAAACAGGTCCTCAATTGTGCCTGTCAAAAATGTCGTAACTGACATCAGACTTCGGGAATATCCCGGTCTGTTCTCGGATTCCAGTTCAACTCCTACAAAGTTGAGAACTGGAAACGCTTTTCCGTAGCGTCGGCGTTTGAGGGTATCTCAGGCCGTCTTTGACTATTCTCCAGACTTACGGTCATGCGAGGGGGAGGTGCATCGACCTCGACATGAAAGGGCTCTGCTTAGGTTGGCCAATCCCGTGGGTGGTGTCCGGCCGGGCCAATGGGCTCGACGGCTCTGGGTACACCGGGCAATGATGCTGCGAAAAATCTCTCCTATCTGAAAAGTTGTAACTGTTTTGTTTGTTCATAATGACATCGGCATACACTATCATTTCAGCTTGTTATGCAACTTTGATCGAAACTATTATCACTATTTGTGTTCATTTGTGGACGGCTGTCCCAGGCATTAAGTTTCGCAATGCCATCAAGAATGTCATCATTAAAATCCAGAAGAAATGGTGATGATTTTCTGGTCACATCACACTGTTTCTTGCGGTCTTCTTC
>CAYQMO010000272.1:0-5022 GCA_964418315.1 uncultured Geobacter sp.
CAGGATGACAGTTGTTTCTATGCAACTACGCAGTTACTTTCGTGCGTCAGTGCTGTTCTACGCCCTCAAAAATCGCCTCCGTCCATAAAAAAATGTACATCTAGTTATTTCCATGAATAGACAAATGGATTTTCTACGTTTATTGTGCGCATGCCTATAGCATTCAAAAGACCACATGACATTTATACAAGGGTCGACCATGAATCTGACAAAAAAAGTGCTTTTAATCATTGGAACAGTCTTGTTTCTGGGCTTCACCGGGATAGGCCTTGTTTCAGTGTACACTCAGTATCATTCTATCCTTAAATTGCAACGCGATAACACTCAAGCCTTGGTTTCAACTATTGTACACACAATTATTTCTGACATGATTCATGTGGATTTGAATACGTACGACAATTTTGCAGCAGCTCTTAAAAAAAATGGCACTGTTGTTTCGCTAACAATGCACCGCCCGGATGGAAAGACCAGAGGAAGCAATATAGTCGAACCATTAGCTTTGAGAGCTGCTACGGAAGGACAGCAAGTTGACCAAAGGGCTGATATTGCTGGTGAACCTGTGTTTATGATTGCCATTCCGCTGGTGAACGAACAGCGCTGTCATGCGTGCCATGACTCAACTGAAAAATACCGAGGATCCGTAGTATTGGCAATGTCAACCCGGAATGGTCAAGAACTTGCGCTTTATCAAGCTATAACAACTCTGGTTGTTGGAGCGGGTTTGTTCAGTTTAACCTTGATCGTATTATTCTATTTTATTCGCCGACGTGTCGTAAATCCGATAATCCTGCTTTCCGAAAATGCCAAGATTTTTGCAGAAGGTAATCTGACTGTTGATATAAATATAAATTCAAATGATGAAATTGGAGACTTGGCACACTCCTTCAGACATATGGCAGAGAAGTTAACGCCGACTCTATGCAACGTCCAGAGTGCCGGCATACAGGTGGAGCAATCTTCACTGCAGATAGCACAGATTTCTGATGAAATTGCAAAATCCAGCCTGGCAGAAGCACAGAAAACTTCGGAAGTAACAGCAGCAACAGACGAATTAAACCGGATTTCTGCGTCTGTTGGCAATTTGGCAGAATCAGTTTTCCGAAAAACCGGAGAAGCTGAAGAAGAAGCAAAACGAGGTATGCACTCTATCAACGCAAGCATTGATCAGATGCAACATACCATCAGAGAGGTTACTACAGCGGCACAGGAGGCTTCCGAACTACAGGAGGCTGGTGATAAGATTCATCAAATTATTGACAGCATAACTGAAATTGCCGACCAGACGAATCTACTGGCACTTAACGCTGCAATCGAAGCTGCTCGGGCTGGTGAGCAGGGTCGAGGTTTTGCAGTGGTCGCAGATGAAGTTCGGAATCTGGCATCAAGAACGGCAATCGAAGCAGACCAGATTACAAAAATTATTTTGGAATTCACCAGGAAGGTTGCAAAAACCAAGCAGACAATGAGTTACGTCGTTGAGATGGTTCATGACGGCGAAGTAATGTCTAAAGAAACCGAACAAGTTATCGCCAGGATGGTTAACTCTGTTCAGGAGTCAGCAGCACTGAATCTGCGGATAACCGAAGAAAGTCAATCACAGCTTGTTTATCTTAAACAGCTCCAGCAACGTCTGGACTCATTTTTTATGACTCTAAAGGAGAGTAGTAGCAAGGTTGCAGTTACCGCGACAATAAGCGCTGATTTAAAAGCTTCTGCCAAAGAAATTAACGAATTGATGGATAAATTTGTATTTAATGAGGCATACAAGGCTAATCGAACAGATCACGAAAAGCGTCGAACCCCTCGAGCAACTAACGGATTATTGACAACTCTGTCCTGTGAAAATCCGGCAATGGAAGTATTGGGAGTGACAAGCGATTTTAGTCTTGTAGGAATGAAATTACGTGTTCCGACTGCTTTGGACTTAAAACCGAAAACGCCCGTATCTATAACCATCAAAACACCGGAAAAAACAGATATTGCTTTTAAAGCTCAAATTCCACTTACTCTACAAGGTTTGATCGTATGGACTCGCCAGGAAGGTTTAGCGACAATATACGGTGTTGAGTTCAAAAATATAGATCATGTGCAAAAACAGCGTATTACTGCGTGTTTTGAGTATTTCAAAAGTTGCGCTGAATATTGATGGGGGAAAAATGACAAAAGTCATCTTTGTATTTACTGGTGTTTTCGTGGGTGCTGTAGTTTATGAGTTGCTTACCCGAGCGAATCCAGAATTGACCAGAAAAGTTGAAGATTTTGCCCGCAAAAAAATAGACGGAGTGAGCGGCACAAATCATGACTCTGAAATATACGAGTCTCATAAACATGATAAGAAAATTTAGATCCGAAAAGCATGTAACTGTAAGTCAAGGAGTAATACAATGGCGATCGAATGGCAGGACGATTTGGCAACAGGAATTGAAACAATTGATGCACAGCACAAGGGAATTTTTGCCAGGTTTGAGGCACTTAATACTGCGTGCGATAATGGCGGTGCAAAAGAGGAGCTTATAAACCTGATGGGCTTCCTTGAGGATTATAGCCGCGACCATTTTCGCGATGAAGAAAAGGCTCTGCTGGAGGCTGAGTACCCTGACCTTTCCGTTCAACAGGAAAATCACAAAATATTTTTGCGGGAAATTGCGTCTCTCAAGCGTAAGATTGACGAAAACGAGCCGGGCATGGCTGAGATTATGGAGACAAAACGCTTGCTTATAAGGTGGCTGATTCAGCACATAAGGCAGATGGATATGGCCTTCGTCGATTTCCTCAAAAAGGACGTCTCAAAGAAGTAGTTCTCAAGCCGCCTGAAAACTGGTGGCATAACGTACGCCTCAGTTAAACGATGTGGCGTATCAGGAGGATAATGTTGAAGGTACATGCGGGATTGAGAAGTCAGATCAACGAGTGGAAGCGAATGGAGTCAGAGCTTCGGGATAGCGAACTCTTTTACCGGACGATATTGGATTCAACTCCAGATGCCATGCTCATTAGCGATGCCGCCGGAATTATCACACTCGTGAACAATAACGTTGAACCGCTTCTTGGCTACAAGCCGGTTGAGTTAATCGGCCAGTCGGTTGAAATTCTGGTGCCTGAAGAGGTTCGCAAAAAACACAGAGTCTTGATGGCTGATTATATTAACTCCCATGACACTAACACTGGCATTGTAACGCGTACTATGCAGGCTTTGATAAAAAATGGCAGCATACTCGATATGGAAATCAGTATATGTCCTGTGCCCACTGGACGTGGATTATTTGTAGCCGCTGCGCTGCGTGATGTTACCGAACGAAAGAAGGTTGAGAACAGGTTGCGTGTTGCCGCTGCTGCGTTCGAGACCCCGCATGAAGCCATAGTGGTGACCGACTCTCACGCCAACATAATTCAGGTCAATCAGGCTTTTGAACATATCACGGGCTATAGTCAGGAAGAGGTTGCTGGTAAAAATACCCGCATACTCAAGTCTGGTCGCCATGAAGACGCATTCTATGCAGAAATGTGGCGTTCCTTACTGACCAAGGGTACCTGGAAAGGCGAACTTTGGGACAGATGCAAAGGCGGAAAGATCTATCCAAAACAATTGTCCATTACCGCTGTCAGAGACGATGCAGGTAATACAATTCAATATGTTGCCGCCTTCCACGATATTTCCGCCCGCAAGAGGGCTGAAGATGAGATGCACAGCCTTGCTTTCTACGATGCCTTGACAGGACTGCCAAACAGGCGATTCTTTCATGAGCGCCTCGACCTCGCAGTTTCAGTGTCAGCGCGAAACAAAAAATACGGAGCTCTGCTCTACCTTGATATGGATAAATTCAAGACGCTTAACGACACTCAGGGACACGAGGCTGGAGATGCGCTGCTGGTTGAGGTTGCCACACGAATGAAGTTAAGTGTCAGAGAAGTTGATACCCTGGCCCGTTTTGGCGGGGACGAGTTTGTGGTACTAATTGAGGAAATAGGTGCAGATGAAGCAGATGCAACTCAACATGCTGCACTCATTTCCGAGAAAATTCGCGCAGTACTCGCAACCACTTACATTATAAATAACCGTGAATTTCACTCATCCCCCAGTATTGGGGTATGCCTGTTCCAAGGCAACAGCATACCAGGTGATGAGCTTCTTAAACGTGCTGATATTGCGATGTACCAGGCCAAGGATTCAGGTCGCAATCAGGTACGTTTCTTTGACCCGCAACTACAGCTTTCGGTGGACTCACGCGCCGCGTTGGAATCGGCAATGCGCGAAGCTATCAGCGGCCAGCAATTCCGTCTTTACTACCAGATTCAAGTCGACCGGAATCATCGCCCCATTGGTGCCGAGGCGCTTATTAGATGGGTGAGCCCTACGCATGGCATGGTCTCTCCACTCGAGTTTATTCCCCTGGCTGAAGAAACTGCTCTTATCCTGGATATTGGGAATTGGGTGCTTGACACCGCCTGTCAGCAGATAGCTGCCTGGAGTAACAACCCCCTGACGAGTGACCTGGTTATTGCAGTCAACATCAGTGCGCGGCAGTTCAGACAGCCTGATTTTGTACAACTGGTTGAAGTTGCAATTGCTAAACACCAGATTCTCCCTTCGCGCTTAAAACTGGAACTTACCGAGAGCGTGGCACTGGATAATCTTGAGGGTGTGATAGCCAAAATGACCGCTTTGAGGGAAAATCTGGGCGTCACAATTTCCCTGGATGACTTTGGCACCGGCTATTCTTCGCTCTCCTATCTGAAACGGTTGCCGCTTGACCAGATTAAGATCGACCAGAGTTTTGTGCGGGATATTACGACTGACTCTAATGATGCGGTGATGGTTAAAACCATAATAGAAATGGCTCACAACTTCGGTTTACACGTTATTGCTGAAGGGGTAGAGACCGAGGAGCACATGGATTTTCTCAAGCTGCGCGGCTGTATGGCTTATCAAGGTTATCTGTTCAGCAAACCTGTTCCGCTTTATGACTTTGAACTGTTGCTTAATCGCCATTTGACTCTAAAAGAGAGAATTTCATGAGTTTA
>CAYQMO010000273.1:0-5003 GCA_964418315.1 uncultured Geobacter sp.
AGCAACCCAAATATAAGCAGCTGAATTTATTCAATTATTAACCGGACAGTAGTGGTTTAATACTTTGGATTCCGGGTCGCGAATCATGGCGGTGGCTTCAAATCCGTCCATCTCCGGCATCTGGCAATCCATCAATACCAAGTCATAATCAGTTGAGCCAAGTGCTCGGAGAGCCTCTATACCGTTTACAGCTACATCGACAGTGTGGCCAAGCTTACTCAATGTAGTTACGGCGATTTTCTGATTAATTGGATTGTCTTCAGCTAGAAGAATTCGCTTGCTAATAGCTACAGCTTGATCAAGATTGTCATGTTTGTTCTCCAGTTGAATCTCAGTAGCAAGCGGCATCCCTACGGTCTGTTTTTCAAAACGTGCGGTGAACCGGGCCTGTCAACCAGATTGTGTAAATGACTTTTCGATTTTCTGAAGTTCAGTATTATTCTAACGTTTTTACGAGATAACCGGCTGGTGATGCCTGAGCGGTTCTGCCTGAACTAGCGACCAACTGACGACTGAGACACTGGTAGAATTCAACACACAGTAAGCCAGTCCGAGTTGATTGAGCCGTTAGAAGGCAAGTTGCTGTTGAGTCTCCCTAAATATTATAGCTTTTTCCCGATATAGAATGCATAGCCGTAATACTCGCTGTATTTATTATAGAGTTTAGCTTCATGTCTTTGGTTTGTAACGAGTTCCTCAGCAGCTTTATTACCTGCATGTTTCCTTAGAAAGAGATTCTGTGCGGAAATTTGGGGGGTGTAAAAATGTTCAATCCAGCAACTTTCAGGAAGAATAAATGTAGCTACCGGAATGTAACCGGCTTTTTGTATCTGAGCTACTTTGTTGGGAATAGTATCAATTTCCGGATATTCGTCTTTCCAAAACCGGTCAATTTCAGTGGGGCGTTCTTCGGTAAACCATGACGCCTCTGAGACAGCAATGTAGCCACCTTTTTTAAGATACTTATGCCACTCCATTAAGCCCCGCTTAAACCCTATATTATAGATTGCTCCTTCAGACCAGATGAGATCGAGCGTCTCATTTTGAAATGGCAAATTCTCCATAGATCCCACATTGCCTTTGACCCGATTTTGTAGATTTAGTCTGCTGGCACTATTGTTAAATAGGTCTATAAATGTTGGGAATAAATCAATTCCTGTAATTTGTCCAGGTGCTCGGGATGCGAGAGCCATTGTTTGTCCCCCTGTCCCACAACCTATATCGGCAATTTGAGAACTATCAGTCAAATTATCGATAAAACTTAGGGCTTTAATTGTTATATCAGGGCTGCCTGGCCCTTGACGTTCTAGGGCAGCATAGTATTCGCAGATTAAGCTAAAATCAAAGTTGTGAATTGAACTGCTTTCATTGTCCATTTGTCTTCTCCATAATGGCTTTGTTGTATAGCAAGAGCCTTCTAACGGTTTTCCCTGATTCAGAAGGTCGGCATCCTGCCGTGAAACATGATGCTAAACTGGTTCAATGCTGACTTCCAGTCTCTGATGGGCATTGTCCATTTCTTCGCAATGTTCTTCAAGGCCAGATAGAGCAACTTGAACATTGCTTCGTCACTTGGAAAGTGACCACGATTTTTAGTGACCTTGCGAAGTGACATATTCAGAGATTCGATAGCGTTTGTCGTGTAGATTGCTTTACGAATCTCTGCTGGATACGAAAACAGCGGGATAATTCGTTCCCAGTTATTCCGCCATGACCTTGCTATAGTCGGATGACTGGCATCCCATTTGGCTGCAAATGCATCAAGGTTATTTCTACGGATGGTGCCTGATAAATGGTCTTCAGGTCTGTTGCGACTTCTTTACGCTGCTTCCATAACACATAGTTCAAGCTGTGACACACCATATGGACGATGCAGAGTTGAATCTGGGTGTTTGGGTAAACTGCTTCAATTGCCTCTGGAAAGCCCTTGAGCCCATCCACGCAGGCAATGAAGATTTCTTTCACCCCACGGTTCTTCAATTCGGTGACAACTTGAAGCCAGAATTTAGCACCCTCGTTTTCAGAAGTCCACATGCCAAGGACTTCTTTGACGCAATCCATATTGATGCCGATAGCAAGGTAAACTGCTTTGTTGATTACCTTGCTGTCATGGCGTACCTTTATTCGTCTGGTCATCGTCAACAACAAGTATCGTAAAGTTTTTATCCATTACATTGTCTCCAAGGCCATCACACGCTCAACTTCAATGATAAGCTCTTTTACTGAGAGTGGCTTAGATACATATCCATCAAAACCTGCATTAAGGTAATGTTCTTTGTCGCCACGCATTGAAAAAGCAGTTAGAGCAATAACAGGCTGGTGAAAACCCGATCCTTTTTCTTTGTTTCTAATCTCAATAATAGCCGCTTCACCACTCATCACAGGCATCTGAATATCCATTAAAACTAGGTCAAATTTGTTTCTTTCCAGTGCCTCAAGACATTCCCTACCATTTTCTGCGATGATAATGTCATGCCCTATCTTTTTGAAAAGTGCCTTGGCAAAAACGATATTACTCGCATCGTCCTCAACAAACAAAATATGCAGCCGAGGGCCTTCATAGTTTAAAGCGTTTGCAAGGTGAGTGGTTGCCTCAACAGAATCATCTTTATGAACAAAGCTGAGTGGAAGAGTGACGGTGAAACAACTCCCGACACCAAGAGTGCTTTCAACGGAAATGCTGCCACCCATTAGTTCTATTAAGCGTAAACTGATGGACAGACCAAGTCCAGTCCCACCGTATTTTCGAGTTGTTGATCCGTCAGCCTGCACAAATGGAATAAATATTTTGTCCAAGGCTTCATGTGGAATACCAATCCCGCTATCTCTTACAGCCAACTGCAATGTGACGGTGCTTTCATGTCGCTCAAGAACGTGAGCTGAAATCAAAATTTCCCCATGACTGGTAAACTTAACAGCATTTCCCAGCAGGTTGAGAAGTACTTGCTTGATCCTTAATTGGTCACCCAGCAAAATATGAGGAATATCTTCATCTATCTCTGTTCTAAGCGTAAGTTTTTTCGTAAAGATTATGCCTTGCTGCAATAGGACTAAGTCTTTAACAGCCTGTGTGAGGCTGAATTCTTTTATATTTAAAAACATTTTTCCAGATTCAACTTTGGCTAGGTCCAGGATGTCGTTAAGTAAAGACATAAGATTTTTACCACATTTCATTATGGCAGTGACATAGCTCCGCTGCTCCTCTGTCAACTCTTCCATTTCAAGTAATTGAGCCATTCCGAGAAGGCCATTCATGGGAGTGCGTATCTCATGGCTCATATTGGCAAGAAACTCGCTTTTGGCACGGTTGGCGGATTCGGCGGACTCACGAGCAATATTCAGTTCCAGTTCAAGTTGTTTTTGTGCTGTGATGTCGTTGATAAATCCATGCCATAAGATACTGCCGTCGTCCAGTCTTTGTGGACGCGAAGAACCATGTCGCCACTGCACGCCTTTTAGCGGCAACTTGACATGGTAATCGTACTCCCACGGTTCAAGTGTGCGAGCAGACTCCATGATTGATGCATTGAATCCGTCTAAATCATCCGGTTGAAGAGTGGCAAAAACAGGTGAAGCGTCTACTCGTACATCCTCGGGGGTGACCCCATGCATTTCGAATAAAGATTCACTGGCGTATGGAAAACATGAACTACCGTCAGGGAACAGTTGGAACTGGTAGATCGTGCCAGGGATCTGGTGAGAAAGTGTGTGCAGCAGGTCATGGCTATTTTGCAGTTTTGCCTCCAGCTCTATCTGGGCTGATTCATCTGTAAGAATCCAGATACTGCCTTCATCGGGACAATTAGGGTTGACAGACTTGCCAGTTAATCGGGCATGGAACAATGAACCATTGCTTCGGCGCATCTGTAGACTCTTTGAAAACGTTTCGCCTGATGCCAGCACAGGGTACGCTTCTTTGCCAAACAGTTCATACTCTTCAGCTGACTGGTAGAAGATGCTGGTACTCACTCCCTTAATTTCATCAGGCGTGTACCCGAAAATTTGAGAAAAAGCTGGATTCTCCCACTTCTGCAGCCGATTCTGGACAAAAGAGATACCTAATCCTGCATTTTCAAGGATAATGGACTGTTCATTGCTAAGTCTTTGTAACTTATCTTCAGCAATTTTTCGTTCGGTTATGTCGTGGATAATTGAGAAAAGCAGGGTTATATTGTTGAACTGGATAGGAGTGGTATGAACTTCTACTGAGCGGATTTCGCCGTTTGCAAGTTTGTGCGGGAATATGAATACCTTTCTGTCATCTGATTTAGCAGCATGAAGTTCATCTGAGATGACATCAACAGGAAGCATGTTTATTTCGTCTATTTTCATCCTAATCAGTGTTTCACGGCTGTAACCATAAAATTTTTCAGCAGCCATATTTGCATCAATAATCGAAAACTCTTCTGGATGAATAAGTAACATGACGGCACTATGCCATTGGAACATGTTCTTGAATCGCTCTTCACTCGCCCGTAAGGCGTTTTCTGCCAGCTTGCGCTCCGTGATGTCAGTGTGGGAAACAATAACACCAAGGCTGGGACTATTCAGCCTCGACACATTCATCATAAACCACCGCTGATCGGTCGGGTTGTCACAAGGATATTCCAAACTGAAAGTGTTCCGTTCTCCAAGTAAAACCTCATTTAAACCGTTCCAAGCATTTCTAGAACTATCATCATCTACTTCAATGTTGTTAGTGAACGCATCCAGATAACATTTACCAATATCGTTGGTGAAAGAGCCTGAGTCGCTATTTTCCAGTGCAAATTTATTCCAAGGTTCATTTACAGCTATGATGACCCCATTTGAATCAAGAATTGCAATATTTGCATGCATCGAGTCGATGATCGTCTGCTTAAATTGCTCACTTTTGCACAAACTATCTTCCATCTGTTTGCGCTCAGTAATGTCCTGATGAGTACCAAACATCCATAATGGTTTTCCATCCTCAGTCCAGGAAGCTACCTTACCTCTGTCCAGCACCCAGACTAATTGACCAT
>CAYQMO010000274.1:0-4990 GCA_964418315.1 uncultured Geobacter sp.
ACGTGTTGGCTAGCGCCAAGGTCGATGACGTTTTACAAATAATTTTAAGTTTAGCCTTTTTGCACGCAGCAGTGGCTGATATCAGCTGTTTACGATTAGTAGTTATGATTTTTGCGTAGACTGATAAATTTATCCCGGACATCCCAAGCGGGTTAGCGATACCCCGCTGTTCATCAACCTCAAAAGAAATGATATCACTATCAAGTACCGACCTGAATCTGATGTCATGAGCAGCTTCAACGACACTACGAACATGCTTATGTGTAATACTTTCCGGTCTTGAGGAAATCCTGATAATACCGCCTGTAGATTCACTCAAACAGTCACTGAAGCCGATTACCACAGATTCTGATTTTGTTGATAAATCCAAGTCAGAATTACTCGTAATTTCGTTTAATACGTGCCCTATTTTTAGTTCCAACAAACCAGGCAAACTGCATTTTACTGATGCTGCAGCAGCTATTCGTTGAATACCATCCTCAACTATCAATCGAACTGCTCTTACACCAGTCGATCCGATATCAAGGCCAATCATACTTGATGAGTTATGCTTTTTTGCTCTGGTTGACATGAAAAGGCCTCCTTCCGTTATCTCATTTATTCCTTGGCTATTAAATTATTCGGGCAAATCATACTCCTCTGCATCTTCATCCTTCTCTTCGCTTATATCTAGTCTATTCCCTTCGATATCCATCCAAATCACCGACTTTTCGAAACCAAAGAATCTGAGGTATGAATCATCTTCGCGTTCGATTACCAAAGCGCCACCGCATGAATGGCGAAAGTTTTTTGAAATCGGTTCCGAACCGTTGATCGACTCGAAATCGACTAATGTAATGTCCGTTGTCCCGCACGTAAGGCAGTGCGGCGGTGCAAGTCTTGCCTGTCTCCAGATGATCCTTTTTTTCAGTTCCTTGATATCCCCTCCATACCACCTGGTTCTGAGCAGAGGCTTACTGCTACCAAATATGCAATCGGCACTTTTGGGTACTGGTTGTGCAGATAAGGGCCTGGCACGCCGATCATATTCAAACTGTAATTCAGCAAGATCAGGCAGAAACTCAATATAACGAATGGTCGCACACTGATTGCACCACGCTGTTGTGTGGTCGTACGTCGCTATTTCATCACCAATCGTACATTTGATAGTTTTTGGGGCAAATACTTCAAGGTGCCTGTAATCGCAGGCGTTGCAGTGGATAATGATTGAATCAGTTGACATGGAATCCCCTCCCGAGCTTAGATATTAATGCAACATCTACAGTAAAGCACATAAACACGTCATTTCATGTCGCGCATGATGAGCTTAATACTACACGACGCGTTTTGTTGTTGAAGTCTGGTATACAGAGAAGAAACTGTTTCATGGATATTTTGAATCCAAAGGATACTGTCATGGCAATCGAACAGCAAACCAGCAAGAAAACAGCACGTGAAAAAGCAATTCAACAATCAACCTGTCCAATTCCCGGATTGAAATTCATTCAGGTTCCGGGCGGTGTCTTTCAGATGGGTAATGTTTTTGCCTCTGAAAACCCCGAAGATGATTATTTTTTTGATGATCCGGTGCATTCGGAGGAAGTTGGCGATTTTTACATGGCGAAATATCAGGTCACACAGGCAGTGTGGCTGAAAATAATGGGCAATGATTCTTCGGAAGATATTACTGCAGATAATCACCCGGTAACTGGTGTCAGTTGGTTCAAAGCCCATGATTTCATAGCATGCCTAAATAGCCAGGCTGGATTAACCTTTCGGTTGCCATCCGAGGCTGAATGGGAATATGCGGCTCGTAGTGGAGGAAAGATGGAGCGTTGGGCTGGCACAAGTAACGAAGAGGAATTGGATGAGTATGTATGGCATACTTAACCATATGACGAGACTCCTCTAGTAGGTGTATTAAAACCGAACGGACTTGGTTTATACGATATGAGCGGCAACGGACGGGAGTGGTGTGAAGACCGGAATTTGCCTTATTACGTAAAAAACCCACAGGGAACAGGACGAGGAGTACAGCGGGTTCTGCGCGGATGTTCCAGCATAAATGCGCCTATGAGAATGCAGTTGGCAGATCGCTTTGATGCAGATCCTGATACAACGAGCTTTGGACCAAGTTTTCGTCTGGCGCTATCAGTGACTGAAGTCGGAAAAGCGGGTCATACTTCCAATGTACCCCCATTATACTCTTCCTTCACACATAACTTGCCCAGTCACCGGGATGGAGTTTGTGCTGGTCAAGGGGGGTGAGTTTTTGATGGGGGATGTTTTTGCGGAAGGAGATGGCAAGGAACTGTATGGAAAGAGCTATTGTAGTGACGACGAGTTGCCTGTCCATGAAGTCGAACTGGCCGATTTCTCGATTGGCACGTATCCGGTAACGCAAGGAGAGTGGATCAAAATAATGGGGCGAAATCCTTCGCGCTTTAATAGAGAATCTTGTTATCCGGTAACTGATGTTAGTTGGCGTGATACACAAAAATTCATAAAACGCCTCAATAGCCAGACCGGACGCATATACAGACTGCCGACCGAAGCGGAATGGGAATATGCGGCCTGCAGTGGCGGCAGAAAAGAGCGATGGGCTGGCACAAGCGACGAAGAGCAACTGGGTGAATATGCGTGGCATAATAGAAATCTAGGTGAAGGAGTGCATCCGGTTGGCATGTTAAAGCCGAATGGCCTTGGTTTGTATGATATGTGCGGCAATGTGCTGGAATGGTGCCAGGATATTTATGATTCGGCTTATTATTCGGTGAGTCTGCGCTGCAATCCACAGGGGCCGAGTCGTAGAAAAAATAGACATAAGATGCGGGTGGTGCGGGGCGGTGACTACTACTTACCGGCAAGCAGAATGCGCGTAGCATCACGATTATCAGTACACCCCGGATTCAGTAATTCCAGCAATGGATTTAGGTTGGTACTATCTTCGCAGTAAAATTGATTCAATTATACACCAAGCAGCCGTTCAACTTCTCGCTGAACGGCTGCTATTCCACCACTCTCTTTACTTTACATCACTGCTCGATAAGCCCACGATCCGTCAGATTTTTAAAGCTCAAGGTTTCGTCAATATAGGCAAGGGAAATAGTACCAATTGCTCCGCTCCTCTGTTTAGCAACGATAATCTCTGCACTATTTTCATGGCCACGCATGCAGGAGCCATCACGTTTCCGGCACTTCTTGCAATATATCGATTCACGGTAGACGAACAGTATGGCATCAGCATCATTCTCAAGTGAGCCAGCGTCTCTCAAATCTATCAATTTAGGCCGTAGTGCACGTTTTCCAACAGTTCTATGCAATTGGGAAAGAACTATTATCGTGATATTAAGCTCCCGTGCCAGAGTTTTCAGCGAACGTGAAACGAATGATATTTCAACCGGGCTTATTGCTGACTTGGATTCATCTCTCATAAGTTGCAGATAGTCTATGATGATTAGCCCGACATTATGGTCCGTTTTCAAGCGTCTCACTTTTGTCATCAACTCGCTGATATCAATGCCTGAAGTATCATCAATATAGATTTTGCTCTGCCGCAACAACTCTTTAGCGCCATTCAGTTTTAGCAAATCTGAACCCTCTAAATGGCCAGTCCTCATTCTTCCGTAGCTGATGCTGGCAGTTGCTGACAACAGACGCATAACAAGCTGTTCTTTTGGTATTTCCAGAGAGAAGATTGCAGTTGCGACTTTTGGGATTCTTTTCACACTCAGGTATTTTGCGATATTCAACGCTAGAGTGCTCTTTCCCATTGATGCCTGTGATGCAATAACTATCAACTCTCCAGGCTTGAGCCCACCTGTCATACGGTCTAATTCAACAAAGCCAGTCGGGTAACCTGTGACAAGCCATTTTCTCGAATGCGGTGTATGAATTGTCTCATAGGTGTCATCTATAAGTTCGTGCAACGGATAATATCCACGATTATTTGTCATCATCAATCTCCTGCTCGACATCGTTAACTACCAACGCTTTATCAGTAACAGCTAAATAGGATTCAACAAGGCGTGCGGGCACCTTCCGTTGCCGACGATAATCTGTTTCCTTACACACTAGCAAAAAGTTGTCAAAAGGTATGAGGGCATACCCAGAATCAAGCATACGTCTGCCGAAGTTGGTTATAATGTCGTCGGTCAATCGCTCGACACCGGCAATCCCTCTTAGTTGTTCCCATCCTATTTGGTAGGGTTCACATTCGTCACCACCAAATTCCTCATCGTAAAGATCCCTGAGAATACTTGCTGTCTCTACCGCTGCTCGTGCCATGGTTGGCCTCCTTGAATTTGTATTGAAGCCATTATGGCATATCAGCACGACAGATCGTGACGTGTAGTTTTTACTAGCATTTTTGTATACGGATTAGGGGGTACCAAACTTAAGAGCTAGATACTTGACTTTTTGCAATAGTGACTTTGTCCGAGATCGGGAAGTCTTTATACTTTTTGATTGCATCTTCAAGCTCTTTAAGTGTAGACACTGCGGAATATTCATCATCAGATTCAACTGCAGATTCTTCAGTTCCAACTACTGACGCCGACACCTCTATCGCCACCTTCTCATCGTCAAGATTAACAGGAGCAATTAATTCAGTCGACGGCGTAACACTTGCCGCGTCCGATTCGACGGCAGCTTCTTCAGCCCCAACTACCGTCGCTTTCTCATTAGTGTCGGTTTTACTTGCAGCGCGAGCATTTAAGTCCATCGACAAGTTGTTCTTCACAGCGGTCGGTACAACAGAATGCATTATTCCGAGAGCAACAATGATCGGACCAGCGAGAAGAAGAACAGCAAGCTTTATATCATTATCGATCGGTGACCGAGCTAATATTCGCAGAGATCTCTTGCAGATATTCATGTCTTCTTCAGCGACAGGGAGCTTTTTCATCGCTGCTTTCGCTTCTTTAAAGCGAAGCACAGCTCGATAATTTTCAGGCGACAAATCCTTCGGCTTTGGATCCCAACCACCAACCCAGTTATTTTTGTCATCAAG
>CAYQMO010000275.1:0-2859 GCA_964418315.1 uncultured Geobacter sp.
GTCCGGGACTTCAGCGGAAAGTTGCATCTCTCGCAACAACCGCGAAAAAAGAATTTTGTTGTCAATTTCAACTTTGACAGCCGGGTGCATTTTAGGCTGACCTGATTTGTCGATGTATGTTGCGCCAGCCTTGTCAATGGTCGCCCGCGCATCAATAATTCTGGTCAAACAATCACAAGCTAAAACCAAAAGTTTCAGGTGGTGCGGCTCAAGGCTGTAATCGTCAACAACACTATTGAAAAATTCCAGCGGCTCGCCTTTTAAATGTCCGGGTGCTGTGTTCATAAATCGCCCCTTTGCAAAGGTCTAATTTTATGAACCGGTGCGGACTTCGTGTAAAGAAGATTTAGCGAACGGTTTTGGCTTTGTTTGTGTTCTGAGACAAAATGCCCCCTATCCCCCCTCGCTGTTGTCTGGCAGATTTCCCCCAGCGAGTCATCGCTCGTCAATCCTGGCTCAACGTGGTGCGTTTCTTGCCGCTGTGTGATAACCTTTAGCGGTGGCCTGTCACATTCAAGGCGCCTTTGCCGGATAACATCCGCAAGAAAGTTTTCCGGTCGCTCGACTTCTAACATTTTGAATCCTTTCAATAAAAAGTTATTTGGTTATCAATCCAAGCTCAATAAGGCATAGGTTTTTACTGTCAAAATCAAAGGCAATTCGCTTGCCCTGCCCTGTGCCGTTCCTGCTTTTGAGTATATGCAAAGTGCGGTTATGCTCAAGTGGTACAGTTCCACAATCAGTCTTAACATTCCTGTCTTTTGGTTCGTGGCTCTCAAGCCATAAAATGCTTTGACTGAATCTGGCATAGGCTGCGCTGCCTGCAAGGCTATTCATATCCGCAAAGCTGACTGTCTTTTGCGGGTGGGTTATCAGTACAATAGAACATCCGTAATTAGTAGCGGTTAGTTTAATATCTTGCAGAAAAGTATTATCCGCTGTCCAGACATCTTTTCCGGTGTGTGCCGCCGCTGTTATTGGGTCAACCGCTATTACCCGGCAACCTTGCCTTGCTTTATGGCGAATCCAGTTTGCAATCTGCTGTTGCGTCTGCTGACTTTCCGGTTCAACATCAAGGCATACCCCAAAGCTGTCTAAAAAGCTCTCATATTGGCCGTAAGTCTCTCGGACAGTGTCGGAGTTATCTTTTATCCAATCAAGGTTCGTTAGCCCTGCAAGGCTCGCCTGCTGTGCTAAAGCCCGCTGTAAATGAAAATCCCTATCCTCTTCAAGCTCATAGCAGGCAATTTTAACCCCGTTGTTGTGCCAATATGCCAAAGACTGCAACAACATAAATGACTTCGACGCGCCCGGGTTTCCACATATCAAAGTCAAGCTGCCCGGCAACAAGGCATTGCTCAGATATGAAGCCAATCGCCAAGGCAATGGAATGCTTTCGAGTTCGCCGTTGATAACAGCCTCAAAGCGGGTCTTTAAACTCTCGGCAATAGTGGCGGCGGTTTTACTTTTTGGAATTTTAAAGCCATTGGCAAGCCCTTGAATCTTTTCGATTTTCTGATTGACCGTAAGCGGCGTATTCATAACCGCAAAGAAGTCTTGCTGTACCTGTCTGAGTTTCCGCTGATTGGATTTTTCTTTGACAATTCCGGCATAATGCGTAGCGTTTGCGGTGCTGATAGTGAAGTGTAGCAACGTGTCAAGGTAGTCAAAACCGCCTGCATCCTTAAATGTGCCATCTGTTAAAAAATGGTTTTTAATTACAACAACGTCAACTATTCCGCTGCGGTGCTGTTCAGCTATCTGAGAAAACCAAAGCTGATTTTTCAAAAGAACAAAATCATCGGCATTGACGATATTTAAAATTTGCGGTATCAATGGCGGCTCAATTAGCATACTGCCGACGGTGTTCAATTCGGCCTCTTCATTGAAAAATAGTTCTGTTCGTAGTGTATCCATAATTTAAAATCCTTTTGCTTTCATTTTCTCAAATATTTCGTCGGCTTCGTCCGGGTCGCATTCGGTGGTCGCTGGTGCATAATCGCCGGGTGTTTCTATTTCGTCTGTCCACCGCTTGCCATTTAACCACGTAGAAGCATTCGGGACAAATTGATTGCTTTTGTCCCACTTTTTAATTATTTTTTGCTGTTCAAGTGCCGCCATCATTAAGCCGAAAAGCTCATTTGATAGTTTAATTTTATTGAATGCCTTTAGTGCTGCTTCTTTCGCTTCTTTTTTTGGGTAGGCTTTCCAGAAAGTTTCAAAAAGTGGGTGTATATTTATTTCTTTAACTTCTTCATTATATGAGTTAGGGATTTTTCCCGAAGTGGGTAGGGATTTTTCCCTAACTGGAATATCTTTACTTAGGGATTTTTCCCTAACTGGAATATTGTTTAGTTCGGGATTTTCCCCTAAGTAGATTTCCCGATATGGGCTTTGATTTTTAGTAATTCTAATGTAATTTTTCTGCTCAAGCGCCGTAATCAATTTACCGATACTATCCGGTCTTATTTTTAATGACTCAGCAAGCTCTGTGTTTTTCATTATCAATGGTTTTGGGCTAAATGAATATGCAAGCCCTAAAATGGCTCTTGCCTTGTCTGGTAGGTCAAGCTGATAAAACGATATTGGTATCGTGATATGAGTAATAGTCATCGTTGCCCCCTGATTCCGCGGTCAAGCTGCTTAGCCTGCTGAAGTGTCATCGGCTTGAATGTACGGAGTTCGCATCGCTCGGCCTCGGTGGAGGCATTCCATAGTAGCTTGATTTGTTTTGTCGCTGCGGTTCGTGTTTGAATGTAGCTCATTTTTCCCCCCTCAACCGTTCAAGCCAAGCCTCGATGTCTTCTCTCAACCAGTAGCGCCGGCCACAAAGATAGACCGATTTTGGCAATTGCTCAC
>CAYQMO010000275.1:2869-4926 GCA_964418315.1 uncultured Geobacter sp.
TGTAGCAAGCGGTATGTTGCGTGGCGGTCAAGCCCCAGCAAGCGCGATAACGCCGACAAATTCAATAGCAGGGGTGTGTTATTCATTCCTTGCCCCCAGTGGATTGCATTGCCCGCTTGATTAGGATTGACTTGACAGTTTCAGGCTCAAATAAATAACGATTCCCCGCTTTAAGGTGTGGCAATTTTCCTGCATCTGCCTCGGATTTTAACCATCGGGTTTCAACTTTCAAAACCCTTGCCATCCAGCCCAGCGAAACTAAATTTTTATTTTCAATTTTCATAGTCGCAGAATAACACTATGAAAACGGAAAGTGTAGGGCGCATAACAGGGCGCATAACAGTAAAGTTTATTTTTTTATGTAGTAGCCAGTTCGTGGCTTGTTAGCTTTCCCATAAGGCTCAAGCTCTGTCAATGCCAGCCTTAATGTTTTATCATCAATAGTTTTATTATGCATTTTGGAAAGCCAATCTAAAAGCTGTTCTGTTGTCATCGCGTCCAGCGGACGCAGGCTGTTCAGCTTATCAAAAATAATTCTTGCCAACGGCGATACAGGCTCTTTAACCGCTGCGGGCAAAGGCATAGCTTTTGCCTTAGATTCGATTTCATTAAATGCCTCATTAAAGGCAACAAAACAAAATCCCCAATCTTTGGAATTATACAAAGCGCTAACCGACGCATCGGCAAGCCTCTTTATTGCTTTAGACAGATTGTCTAAAAGTGGCATAATATACACCCATTTACCACTGACCTCAGCCAATGCCGCCTCATAACGCCGTTGCATATCGTCAAGGCATTCCGGTAATCTCAACTGACTTATCCGCTCAAAACTTCGCGGCTTTGTTTCTCTAACAATTCCCTCGACGTGGTCGCGGAAGTCTAAAGACGTGCTAACAAAATTATAAACCGCTGATTCTGCCTGTGCTGTGTCTTTTTTCTTTGCCATTGTATTGTCCTTTTACAAGTCCAGAATAAAATGCGGCAGGCGGTGGACTATCCGCTTTTCGGTAATGAGCCTATCCGCATTTATTTTATTATATAATTTTCAAGTTTTATTTACAATCGAAAGTATCTGTTTTTTATCGCTGTCCGGCAGGCTGTCCCATAGCTCGATTATTGCCTGTAAATCTGGCGAAAATGGCAGATTTTTGGCAGTACCGCTTTTAGCTTTTGATATAACTTCTTTATTGTCAATGCTTTGTGAATTCGTGGCAACAGGTTCGAATCCTGTTTCTCCGATTTTTTTTGTTATGTTTTCTGCCCCTGTTTGCGCGGCTGAATTTAGAGCTTTTAGAGAATCAATACTTCCATCTGAATAATATTTTATACTTTCAACCATACCAATCCACCATAGAAACCTCTCAAAAAATTATTCTAATTTACAAACCGAGGCGTATGCTCATAATCTAATCAACTCAGATGCCACTTTTTGCATTCTCTTAGCTCATCCAAAACTCGGTCCGCAATGACAGGGACAAGAGCGGCTAACTTTGGACTCAATATCATCCCCGGCTGGATGGTTTCAGGAACAACACCAAAACAGATAACTTTTTCAGGGGCACATCCAAGTATCTTTGTCATTGTCAGTGTTTGCGGGATGTCAAGGTCATGCAGCGAAAGCGAGGTATTCCGCTGAGGCAGCCAGTCTTGGGGAGTCATTCTCAAAATCGTTCCGGTGGGAGCGTCAAAATCTGCGGCATCGATAATAATTACGGTGGATCGGTCGGCAAGAACATCAATTAAATCTGCGCCGGCGGTTCCACCGTCAACAAGTTCAACATCTTCTGGCAGCGGTTTTTTTTGCAGATACTCAATGACTCTAACGCCAATACCTTCATCGCATAGAAGGATGTTGCCGATTCCCAGAATCAGTATTTTTGCCCGTTGTTCTTTCATACATCCTTCTGGCTTATTATTATGACCCAGATGGAACATAAACAATCTGGACGGGTTTGTTCTTATCAGGACGCAGCATGTGTACCGAACACGACAGGCATGGGTCGAATGAGTGAATCACACGCAGTACTTCGATTGGCTTGCTGATATCGGCGACGGGC
>CAYQMO010000276.1:0-4921 GCA_964418315.1 uncultured Geobacter sp.
CAGCACAGAGCGGATATCATCCGCCTTGCTGGTCAGATCGCGCATCTGCTCCGCCAGCCTGTCCTGGTTGTCAGACTCCCGGATGATGACTGAACCTGCTTCATTGAGCTTCACCATGAAAGCATCCATCGCCTTGCGGGTAGCTTCGATGGTTTCTGTGGTTGTCACTGACATCTCTTCTGTTATGTCAAGAGTACTGGCGACATCCTTTGTCAGGGAGTTGCATTCGACTATCATCCCTGATTGATTTGAGATATTTTCGGTGAGACTGGCGGCAATATGTGAGAGTTCCTGGCTTGATACCGCCGATTCCTGGGCACTTGCATTTGCCTCGTCAATCTTTTTGCAACAGACTCATAAGTCTGTAATAGACTTACTTACATGATGGTTTTCCCTGGGAGCGCGGACATCCTGTCCGCATTCGGGTGGTTTTTTGCCCGAATAAGTTTTTGACTTCAAAAGTGATTCAAGCGATACACCCGCTTGAATACGGACAGGATGTCCGTGTTCCCAGGAATGTCTGCCATTTAAGACAATTGTGTATAACGATGAGCGCGCTGCGCCCTGTGTTCAATACGTCAGCCCTGTTTTTGGGTTTCAAGCTTTTCATCAATTGAATGATATATCTCTTCCATAACCTTTTCAGCGTCATCGATATTATAAGCCACAATATTTTTCAGATGGGTGTAGGAATCAAGATCAATCTTTTCAAAGGTAAATATCATGCCGTGTTCAATAACCCTGCTGACACGACCATCGAAACCCACACTTATTTCAGGATCAGTTCCAGTTAGTACAATAGTGATACTAACCGGCTCATTCAATTGCAAGCGTTCATCCGTGACAAGAAACATGCCGCTCATGCTCAAGTTTTCAACGCCCCCGGAAAAACGATGGTCACCAGCCTGAATATGTGCGGCTACTCTGAAACTGACCCGGGAAAATTTCCTTGTTTCCATTACAACCCCCTTATAATTTGAACTGCCTTACAAGTCTCTGCAGTTCCTCAGCGTTACCGTTCAACAGTGCGGCGGCTGTGGCGGATTCCTGCGCGCCCCGCGAAGTCGCCTGAACAACTTCGGTTATCTGATGCATGTTGCTTGATATCTCGCTTGTGGTTGCGGTCTGCTCTTCGGCGGCGGTTGCGATCTGGTTGACCTGCATCGTGACATCATTTATCTGGTCAAGTATATCGGCCAGAGCCTGACCTGACCTTGATGCCTCCTCAGTCCCCCTCTCGACCTGATTAACCCCCTGTTCCATCACCTCAACCGCCCCCTTGGTTTCTTTCTGGATGGCCTTGATCATTTCGCCGATTTCTTTGGTGGCGCGGGTGGTACGCTCAGCCAGGGCGCGAACTTCATCAGCAACAACGGCAAAACCACGTCCCTGCTCACCGGCACGGGCTGCTTCGATGGCAGCATTTAAGGCCAAAAGGTTGGTCTGGTCAGCGATATCCTCGATGGTTCCAATGATTGCGCCGATCTGGTCGGAGCGTGCTCCAAGGCTCTCTACCGTTTTTGCCGATTCCTGAACCCTATTTGCTATCTGTTCCATGACCGCGACTGTTTTCTCAACCACCTCCGCGCCGCTTCTGGCCGATTGCGTCGCACGTTGCGCCCCTTCGGCCGCCATCAGGCAGTTCCTCGCGATATCGCTTGACGTGGCTGACATCTCTTCGCCGGCTGTAGCTACTGTAGCAGATTGGGCTGCAACCTCTTCTGAACCGGTCGCAATCTGTTCGGCGGTCGAATTGACCTGCTCCGCAGCGGCGGAAACTTCTTGCGACGATCTGTCAATCTTGACGAGCAGACCTTTCAGAGCTACCGCCATCCGCATTATTTCCTGCGAAAGATGTTCAACCTCGTCAACAGATTTCGGAGCATTGTCTTCGGTTGACGGAACATTTCTGAAATCGCCGGAGGCAAGCAGTTCGGTCTCTTCCACCGCTTCCTGCAACGGCTTTGTGATCCAGCGTCTTACAAAAAACATCAACGACAAAACGATGATTACGGCAACCAGCAGAGTAGCAACCAGCATCGTATTGCGAAGTATCCTTGCCTCGGTATTCAGTTCATTGAGGGTGGCTCCGGCGCAGATTATCCAGTTCCATTCCTTCAGATAACCGAATGCAACCGACTTTTCGCTTGGAGATGTCTCTCCCAGCTCCTTGTTCATCCAGTTGTAGCGGATGACCCCTTCTTTCATTTTAAGAATTTCCTTTATGAATTCAAGACCTTCGGCATCCTTTGCGTCTGCGATGTTTGTTCCTTCCTTGGCGGGATGTATATGCAGTTTGCCGGCGTCTTTCCCCTCTTTAGCGTCCAGCGCAAAAATATAGCCGCTCTTGGCGATTCTGATGCTTCGGATTTTGTCTTTCAACGCTTTCAGCCCGTCCGTGAAATCAACGCCTATAAAGAGAACCGCGATAACCTTCCCTCCATCGTCCTTTATCGGGAGGTATTTGGTCATGTAGTCCTTGCCGAAGAGGGCTGCCTTGCCGACGAATTCTTCACCCTTCAGGAGTCCCTGATATGCCGGGTGAGCCCTGTCGAGGTCTGTCCCGATCGCGCGGCTTCCATCCTCTTTTTTCAGCGATGTGCTGATCCGGATGAAATCATCCCCGGAACGGGCGAAAATCGTGCAGACCGCTTTGGTGATATTTGTGAACCTGTCTACTATCTCGGTGTTAAGGTTCAGCGTTGTTGTACCGGAGATTACAGAAGGGGTCTGTTTGTCGCCGATTGGAACTGTCGCCGCCTCATTAATTCTGAACGGCCCCGCGAAGTAGGAACGAAAAACTGAAGTCAGCTTGTTGGCGCTGTCAACCAGAGAGCCATGGTACGAAGTCATGGAGCTTATCAGCAAAACCGTCTGCTGTGTAAGCTCCTGTTCGGTCCGCTTTTCCAGCCGTTTTGTGATGTACGTGGTAAGTGACAGGGTAAAAATACCCATTACGACGAGAATCAAAATCGTCTGAATAACTGAAAAACGGGTGCCTATTGAATACTTTGATAGCTTTTTCATGGCATGATCTCCTTTAGACCCTAAACTGACCTACAAGCCGCTGCAGTTCATCGGCGTTGCCGCTCAGTTGGGTTGCTGCGGTCGCAGACTCATTGGCGTTGTTTGCTGTCTTTTCAACTACATGGGTTATGGTCATTATGTTGTGGGATATTTCACTGGTTGTTGCGGTCTGCTCTTCCGCCGCAGTCGCAATCTGATTGACCTGCATCGCGACATCGTTAATCTGCTCCAGTATTTCACGCAGTGCTTCACCAGATTTCGCCGCTTCAACCGTACCGGCTTCGACCTGATTTACTCCCTGCTCCATTGCCACTACCGCACCTTTGGTCTCATTCTGGATAGCCTTTATCATCTCACCGATTTCACGGGTGGCGCGGGTTGTCCGCTCTGCAAGAGCCCTGACTTCATCGGCAACAACTGCGAAACCGCGCCCCTGCTCACCGGCACGAGCCGCTTCAATGGCGGCGTTCAGAGCGAGAAGATTAGTCTGATCCGCTATATCCTCGATAGTGCCGATTATGGCGCCGATCTGCTCCGAGCGCACCCCAAGGCTCTCAACCGTTTTTGCCGATTCCTGAACCCGCTCTGCAATCTGCCCCATGACCCGCACGGTTCTTTCTACAACTTCTGCCCCGTCCTGCGAGGAGCGGGTCGCACGGCGCGCCCCTTCGGCCGCCATCTGGCAATTCTGTGCAATATCACCGGAAGTTGCCGACATCTCTTCCCCTGCTGTGGCAACCGTTGTCGCCTGTGCGGCGACTTCTTCCGCGCCGGTGGCGATGACTTCAGCTTTGCTCCGGACAAGAACGGCTGCTGCAGCTACCTGGCGTGAGCTTTCACTCACCCGCTGTATCGTTCTGGAAAAAGCCTCTGCCATAGCATCGAAAGAGCTGCCGATCATCGCAAGCTCATCACCGCCGGTAAGACGGGCGCGGGAGGTCAGATCACCTTTTGCCAGAGCGTCGCTCACCTGCACCAGCGTCGTGGTTGCCCCGCTGATTGAGCGGATAATCAGGAAGCCGAGGATAAGGGTAGCCAGGACAGAGCCGATGATTGAAGCGACAACGAGGATGACAGTAGTGCGATAAGAGCTGGCAGCCTGTTCGTGAGACTTCTGTGCATGCCCCTGCTCAAGTTCGTAAAGTTTTTTTACCGACTCATTGGCGGCAACAAAAAAGGGATTGATTTTAGTCAGAGTGTCAACCGTTGCCTGATCGAATTTCCCCGCAAGAAGTGCCTCCCTTGTTGGGAGCAGCCCCTCTTTGACGAACTTGCCACGCTTCTCGGCGAAATCGTCCGCAAGTACCTTTTCCTCGCCGCTCAGCTTCATGGCGCTAAACTCGCCCCATACTTTGGCGATCTCTTCAATGTTCTTCATCACAAGATCGGTGTGAACGGTAAGCTGGTGATCGTGTAATTTTACGGTTTCCGGATTTGCCGGATCGTGCTGTAGTGCAAGCAGCAGTTGTATGCGGTTGTTCCTCATCAGCTCCATGATATTGCTGAGCTTTATGACGCTCATCATCGACTCTTTGTAGAGAGATTCGATCTGATTGTTGCTCCGGTTCATACCGGCAAGTCCCAGAACCCCCGCAACGATGACCGAAATACAGCCTATCAGCAGGATGACCAGCAATTTGCTCTTGATACTCAGATTCATACGGATACCCCTTGGCAAGAGATTTGATTGTCAGATGCAGCCTGACAGGTTTCAGTGTAAAATAGTGGCAATCAATAGCATGAATTTTGGCAATTTTACAATTCTAAAAAAAAAAAAAAATAAATAAATTTGGTTGAATTACGCTTTATTTTGATATAAACCCTGTCGAGGTTGGATATCTTTTTCATTTTGCTTTTGTTTCACTAAAAAATTTTTTTACAAAAGGTGTTTACC
>CAYQMO010000277.1:0-2245 GCA_964418315.1 uncultured Geobacter sp.
ATGGTGGGTCAACCTAAATTCAAAAAACGGGTCAACATATTACCGGCGGTAAGAGTAGTTTTAGGGGTAGCTCTATTTTCTGGGTATTATAAATATGATGTATATCAGCATTTTAGAAGCTCAGTTCGATTGCTGGTAGCGATATAGTTTAGTCAATGACAATGCTTGATTATTCAGCATAAGATTCCCTTCTTCAAATTGTAGATCACAAGAGGCTGATAAAATACCCAAAGCCATAACTTACTAAAACCTATGGGGTCAGGCTTGCTTTTATGCTTTAGCTCCAGTATATTTCCTTCATGGCTCGAAAACCACGACTACATTTTCCCGGTGCCCTCTATCACGTAATCCTTAGGGGTAACGCACAGTAGGACGTCTTCTTCGAGGACAGTGACCGCTATCGCTTATACCTTCTCCTGCAGGAAGGTGTCGAGAAGTTTGGATATCGCATCCACGCCTTCTGCCTGATGACGAACCACATTCACCTTGCCATTGAAGTGGGAGAAATGCAGCTTTCCCGTATCATGCAAAACATTTCTTTTCGCTTCACCTCATTCATGAATCGACAATTGAAAAGATCCGGTCATCTTTTTTGCGTAATCCGGAGTACACTGGACACCCAATCCGTTTTTGTCAAACCGACATCTTCTCACTCAAAGGCATCCCTTGAAATACCGGACTACCTGACTATTGAAAGGAATGTACCTATCGGAATTTCACGCTTGCCAGTCGGTACTATTGCTGTGCTTGTGCCGTTGTAAAACTTCTTGTGGCTCCCAGACTGTGAAACCTCATGAAAGCCATGTTTCAGCAGTACACTTATGATATGGCGTGAAGAGAAGAGCTTGGGCATTGACGGCAAACTCTCCGATCAATGCGTTACCTACTTCATGGAATAATAACGGTGCCGAAGGTAAATCATCCCTCAAATACAGTTCAACAGCATCGGCAAGATTTTTTACAGCCTCATCAATGGTTTTACAGAAACTGGCAACATCTACATTCAGGCATTGAGAAACGTAATATTTCCCTTCCTGGTAAACTACATATTTAAAAGCGGTCATAGACACCTCTCAGGCGGGCATAAATTCTGTGGTGTCGGTCAAACCGACATCGTCTTCATTCAATAGATTCAAGCCGCTGCCTGGTGTTGTAGTTTCTGACTGTTCAAAAGTATAAGGGTACGGAGAGCCTCATTGACTGAAGCATCATCGCGAAATACTTTAGCCACATCAGGTGCTAGAAGAATGATGTTAGTTCCCTGCTTTGCCAGTGCAGCATATTTACCACGGACGCAACCTTTCAGTTGTGCAAGGTCATATTCCGGCCTCAATTCATCGATTTGCTTTTTCATAACCTTCTCGCTCCTTTTTTGTTGCTTCTCGTGCGCTGATTATTCGGGTAACTGTTTCACGGTCGGTATGAGATATAAACAGCAACTTTCCGGTTGTAGCAATACCCAGGGTAATAAACCGATCTTCACAGTCTGAATTATCAGGATCATAGAATGTCATTGATAATATATCGAGAAAGACCGTTGACGCTTCATGGAATGAAACACCATGATCTTTGATATTTGATGACTCTTTTCGCTTGTCCCACTCGTATGACAACTGACTTGAAGTACCCATAATGCTACATCACATCTACCACAAGCCGCTTGCCGAAAGCTGCCAGTGCCGTTTCAATCTGCTCTATCCGGCTCTTGTGGCGCAGCGATAACAGACGATCTACAAGCGTAGGAGCAAGATTCAACATTCTGGCAAGGTCGGCTTTCTTCTTGCCAGCCTCCAGCAGAGTGTTATACAAAACGACCTTGCCAGCCGCTACAACCGGCAATATGACAACCGGACGGCCATCAGCAGGTGATGGGAAAGGTATCCGCTGGCGATCGTCCATGTATGATTCCAGCATGGTTTCAAGGGCATCCAGCGCCCAGACAAGAGCTTCTGTTTCGGAATCCCCGTATGTTACAGCCTCGGGAATATCAGAAAACGTTACCATGAAGGTTTCATTATCATCAGGTGTCAGTATGACTGGATATGCGAGCATAATTATCGCCTCCTTATTTCAGCCCGAGAGCTTTTTTAATGACATTGACAAGTCCGGTTCCAAGTTCTTTACCATGACCGTGCATCGGCAAGTCGGTTTTTTTGTCACCAAGTTTGACAATCAGGTGTCCACTGCCGCCTTGTTTTGTCTCAAAGGTGCATCCCTGATTTGCCAGCCATCTTTTCAACTCTTT
>CAYQMO010000277.1:2345-4920 GCA_964418315.1 uncultured Geobacter sp.
TACGACCCGCAACCGGCAAGTTGGAATCATCGCACCTTTACCCAGCGCAACCAGAAAACGATGCAGGAGGTTAAACAGTCTTTGGTGCGCAGAGGAGTGCTCCTGATTGCTGAAGATTATACAAACATCGGTAGTACCTGTCAGTTGGATCGTTGGCGGTTTCGCTTTCCCAGTGAGTTTGCAAAGCATTTGCCGTACCCCTTCAAGACCGTCAGTACGTTTCCAAAACCTGGCAAGCTCGATGAAACCATGTTGAGAAACAAGCTGTTGGAAATTATGCAGAAACCCCCTTCACTTATCAGCTTGAAGCCGGATTCAAATCAGCTCTATCTCGACAACGGACAGTTGTGTATGGGGGCAAAGCTTTTTAAATCAAGTTACATGCAAAAATGGCAGCACGCAGCATGGGGCACCACCATTTATACCGACAAGACAAAGCCTGCCGACGCGAATAAATTTTATCAGACGCCGATTGAGGCGGTGTTATACGCATTATCGCTACTGGCTGCTGAAGAATGGCTGATGCCACAGGAGTTGTCTCCGTTGTTGAAGATATTCTGTGCGCCAGATAGCACAGATCCACAGGCAATGTGCCAGGCTGGTCATGACTGCGGCTGCCTGCTCAAACTGACAGAAGCCGGAATAGACTATTATCGTCTGCCTGACGACCAGTCCACCGGTTTAACCATGGAACCAGGCCGCTATTTACATGCTGATTCCGGACAGAAGACGGTGGCTATTAATCTGCAACTTATTCCCTTGCAGAGCCTGGATTTTCTGGCACTGATTGCTAACCTGAAGGTGGATGGCCAACATCTGCGTATTTCACCAAACCTGGTAAGGATGGGGCGCGCCATGCCCTCCCTGCCAAACCACCCTCTGGTTGAATGGCTTCAGGAACAGAGTCCGCTCTTTAAAGATGCGGTGAAATCAATAGCAGAGCGGTGGGGTAAGCAGATTATGCATCAGGATCTTCTAATCGCCAAAATTAAGGATTTGAGCATCAAAGTACTCATCCGGAATTCAATCACCGACCTGGAGCAGCTCCTTTTTCTCTCCGATGACTTTGTCGCCTTCCCCGCCAAACAGGTGGAAACCATTGAAAAACTGGTAAACAAGGCCGGACACGTAATCAAATGGGTGAACGCACCATGAGTGATACCAAACTAGCCACAGTCACAACAGATAATCTTGACGTTTTTGTGAACCCACATGATATGCGCAAAGACCTGCATACTTTTATCGATTATATCTGCAGGCGGGAAGTGAAGCGTGCTCATCGGGACAACAGCCTCCCGAAGAGCGATCTGCAACGGCTGGCAAAACTGATGACCGGATCGGCAGCAGAGGCCGAGTCATGGGTGTGGGAAATTGATGAGCTGGCATTGAAAACCGGCTTCGTCCGTTATGATACAGATGGAATTTTTGTCGGTTACACCAGCAGCCAGCCCTCCTTTCCTGATAATTACATCAACTTCCAGGAAAAACCGTATCTCAGTTTTCTCTCTTTATCGCTGGCGCAACAGGAGGAATGGCTACTGAAGCACCTGATGAACGCAAAATCAAAATCAAACGAGTTTTACAGAAAAGGTGCGCTCTCACGTTTAGATAGATTCTCCACCATGGGCAGTGCAACCGGAGTTATGCCGCATCTCGATTTTCCGAAGGCCAGGTGGAAATTGCTCGATGTTCTGAAGCAACTTGATAGCGGTGTCTGGTATAGCACCGATGCTCTCATCCACTATCTAAAGAGCCACCACCGTTATTTTCTTATCCCGGAAAGGCTCCCACCCGGTACTAGCAAGTGGGATAAGATCACCCGCTATGGAAACTTTTATGAAAGTAAATATGGCGGCAGAAGTGATAATCCTGACATACCGGATTACGCCCCCGACGGCTTCGAACGGGTCGAAGGGCGCTATGTCGAGCGCTTCCTTGAAGACGTCCTTTTAACGTTTCGTTTCGTGGATGTCGCTTATGGCGAACCGGTTACTGTAAAAAGTTATCCATCGTCGCTCGCCCTGCGAGCCTTCAGGATTAACAAGAGTTTTCTGCAGGTGATGCGTGGGGAAGTCCCGGAGCCAAAGGTGACGGTACAGCCCAATTTTGAAATCCATGTCGAGTCGGCTTTTTATCCGATTAATGTGTTGGATGAGCTTGCCCCGCTGACCACCCTCGTCGCCTCCGATGTTGTGTCAATTTTGAAGCTTGACAGAAAAAAGGCGACCGCGCACCTGGCTGCCAGCGAATCAACCGATATTGTCAAAATCCTGGAAGATCTATCGGGGAGGGCGCTGCCGCAGAATGTCCTGTTGGAACTGGAGGAGTGGAGTGACCATTCCGAGGTATTCACGGTCTACAAAGGCTTTGGTCTGCTTGAAGGCACCGCAGATCGGCCTGTCCCTGCCGATTTCCTCGTCGAGGAGATTTCTCCCACCCTGAAAATTGTCCGTTCGCCAACCCCCTTATTCGTCCGGATGGAGGAGGCGGAGCAGGTTCCCATTCTGGTGAATCATGACACCAGTCATCTCCGGGACGTTTTCGATACGTCATGGCGGCAATTCTTTGCTGCCAC
>CAYQMO010000278.1:0-4914 GCA_964418315.1 uncultured Geobacter sp.
GTGGGATATAACAATTCAGCCTAAAACGGTACATTTGTAATTTCTGTATCCCTTAATTCGAGTAAGCAAAGAATATAAAATTCCCCAAAACCTACTATCAGCACTAGGTACGTTCGAGTATGAACGCATTCCACTTGAAAATTTGCAGGCATTGAAGCGTGAATTAAAAAAATATTGGGAAAGTTTCAATAAAGCAACAGAGCGTAGTAAAGGTAAGGTTTCAAAAATACTACACAAAAACGAAATGGGTGTTGATGGTTTTATTGAATATGACAGCGGCAAGTCAATTTATTTCAAAGTCAGTCAAAACGAGAAGATTATCGATACCCTTGCGCTAGGAATTGATGTTGAATTTCAGATTGTTCCGCCAGATGATGGAAAGAAGGAAAGGGCTATTAAGCTCAAGCAGATTTGAATTTCGATTTGTTGTTGAGAAACTGCCATCTTTTAACAAAAGGTGTGTTTTGAGATAGTAAAATGCCAAAAAGGATCTAAATGAGCGGGCCAATAACTCTTTTCGACAAGTCATTCATCCAATCATTGAGTATTGATGAGTCGGTTTGGTTTGATAATTTTTTCTTGGCTAACGTTTGCCCTTTGTTTTTTGCTGAAACCCTTGCCGATCTTGCTAAGTCTCTTAAATCTGGCCGAACACCAGAGGAAGAAGTTGGTCTAATAGCGGCACGATTCCCCGAATTACATGGCTCGCCAAATACTCACCATGTGACACTCTCGGTTGGAAATCTGATGGGACAAGCGGTCCCTATGACGGGTCAAATTCCACTTTCCGGCGGTCGCCCTGTAAGAACAGGTGGTAGGACTGGAGTGGCCTTTGAACTTTCTCCCGAGGCAGAAGCTTTTTCTCGTTGGGGGCGAGGTGATTTCCAAGAGGTTGAACGAAGGTTTGCAAAGGAATGGCGAGAAGGGCTGAAGTCATTAGGATTGGAAGAAATTGCGTCTACATTAAAGGCTACTGGGATCGATAATAAATCCTGTAAATCACTTGAGGACGCAAAAAAAATAGCCATTTCTATTGTATCAGGGGAGGCTAAACCCTTCGATCGAATTAAGCCGATGCTTCTTCTGCTGGGTGTGCCACCTCATCTTCAACGACAGATCATAGAGCGATGGTCGATAGCTGGTTACCCCTCACTTGTACTTTACGCACCTTACGCTGCCCATGTGCTGCAGGTTGAAGTGTTTTTCCAAGTGGCCCTTGCAGCAGGTCTTATTTCTGCTGACCGTGCATCCAATAAGATTGACATTGCATACTTATATTACCTTCCATTTTGTATGCTGTTTGTGTCGTCCGACAAGTTACATCGAAGGTGTGCAGAGTTGTTTCTGCGAAATGATCAGCAATTTATTTGGGGCTTCGATTTAAAGAAAGATCTTAAAAGATTAAATGAACATTATGAGTCTCTCCCAGAAGCAGTTACATCGCATGGCATTATGTCGTTCGCAAATGGACCTCCAACAACGGGTGATTTTCTGGTCACAGAGTTATGGGACAAGCATCTGCCACGGTGGAGAGGGATTTTCAAAGATAGTGAACCAAAGCCGCCAGAAAAAAATGAAAAAATAGCAGCTATAATGAACAAAATCGCAAACGCACCCGGATTAGCGCCGGAGGACGTAGACTTTAACTTACAAGATCCAGAAAATATGACACTTGAACGGTTTGTATCAAAGCGCAAGGGTCAGTGGTGGCAAGTTCCGAAGGATTTAGACAAGTAGGCATTGTCTCGCTTTTTAGCGCCTTATCTTTCTAAATTAAGGCTGGAAGCAGAGTCGCTCCCAGATTTTTCGGTATATTCCTTTGCTTCACTGGAAAATAACCATGAACAACACAGAAATACTATCACTATCAGAGGAAACTGGGGGCAGACACTGTAAGATTGTATAGAGCGTTGAGTCAGGAGCGACAACTGGACGCTGGAGCATGAGAACGATAATCATTCTTCCGCATTTACCGTCCAACAAATGTCATAACCAGTAACACGATAACGCCGGGCTGAACCGGTGAGATTACTATAAAAACACGAGGTACCTGTAGTAATGGATCATCAAACCTTGCTCGAAATATTGGAACGACTGCGCCGTCTTCCGCGTGAGGCTGCAACAGTGGAGTTCAAGCAGAATTGGGAACTCGCATCTGATATTGGTCAGTACATATCAGCCTTGGGTAATTCAGCTGCACTGGATGGCCATGACCGGGCATGGATGGTATGGGGGATCAATAACAATAACCATGAAGTGACCGGCACCAGCTTTAATCCCTTTACAACCAAAGGCGAAGGAAATCAGTCCCTTGTTATGTGGCTAACACAAAAAATATCGCCTCGTCCGGATTTTACTTTTCACGAACTGAACCATCCTGACGGCAAAGTTGTACTCCTGGAAATTCAGCCACCGCGCACTTCGCCACTTGCCATTGATGGCGTTCGCTATATTCGCGTCGATAGTCACAAAGTGAAACTGGCCGATATTGATGGGAAGGAAGCTCGGTTATGGGCTGCACTTGGTCAGAAAGATGACTGGTCGGGAGAAGTGGTTGTAGATGCAACGCTGGACGATCTAGATCCTGAAGCCGTTGTCATAGCCCGCAAACGTTTTACGGAATATCTGATTAAAGGCGAAATGGATATGAACAGACATGAACATATCCATAGAGAGGCTGCTGACTGGGATGTACCCACTTTGCTCAATAAGGCTCGCGTTACCAAGCAAGGTCGAGTAACGCGCTCGGCACTTTTACTCTTGGGGCGGGACGAGTCAGCCCATTTTCTGGCCCCGGTTGATGCAAAGTTCAGTTGGATTTTACGCGATAATCAAAATAGGTCGGTCAGCAGTCAGCACTTTGGTATGCCATTGTTGCTCGCATCGGAGGCATTGTTCAGGCGTGTCCGCAATGTGACAATTGAACATATGCCGGATGGTACCCTTTTCCCCACACCTGTTCCGCAATATGACTCATGGGTTATACGCGAGGCACTTCATAACTGTATTGCTCATCAGGATTATCTGTTGGGCGGCAAGATTAATGTGGTAGAGCATCCGGATAAACTGGTTTTCTCCAATCTGGGTGTGTTCATACCTCCCAGCATTGAATGGATGCTGGAACACCAGTCCCCTCCGGAACATTACCGCAATCAGTGGCTGATTGACGGCATGATCCGTCTGCGCATGATTGACCAGATTGGTAGTGGAATTCGTCGGATGTTTGAAACGCAACGTGAAAGATTCTTTCCACTGCCGGACTACATGATCGATTCGGATTCTCAACCAAAACCGTGCATTGAGGTAGCAATAAACGGCAAAATTCTTGATACCAAGTATACCCAGGTACTGATGAAACGCCCTGACCTGGAGTTGCGCGAAGTGATCCTGCTTGACAGCATCCAGAAACATCGAAAAATTGATTCGAATGTAGCTAGACAACTAAAGTCTGAAAAATTGATAGAAGGGCGCTCTCCAAACTATTTCATCTCAGCCAAGGTAGCCGATTGGACAGGCCAGAAGGCTCGTTATATCCGTAATCGTGGGCTGGGTGATTTGTATTATCAACGACTGGTACTTGAATATCTTGAAAAGTATAAAAAGGCTACGCGTAAGGATTTAGATGATCTATTGCTTCCCAAACTACCTGAAATACTGGACATAAATCAAAAGGCCAACAAAATTAAAAATCTGCTGCAGTCTATGCGCAGAGAAAGTCTTATTCATCCTGACGGTCCCCGATCTTCAACAATCTGGCTACTTGGTTCTACTGAGTCTTGATCTGCTTGGATAAAAGTGCGCAATCTTGATTACATTTAGACAAGAATCAACCGTATCTATCTGTTTTTGTTGTTTTCTAAACAGCGTAAATCCATAGCATTTAGAAAAGAAGTCTCGTTTCGCCGGCAAACCAAGGATCCGCCAGATCGGAAGTGGTGAATTTGTTGATAGACAAACTTTCTGACGCTGTTGTCATGTTTTGTCAAATCGGGATTGTAATGGAAAAGCTAATCACGGCGCACAGGACTAATCGCTGAAATAAAAATATTCACCTGCAATTATTTTTTTTGAAAACGGCCTCATCACTGCCGTGTCTCCAATCAGAAGCCGAAATTATCGGCAAACTGACCCAGGAGGCACGACATGTTCCCGACACACAACCCCGCACAACAGGCTTTCAACTGGCACTGCCGCAGCAACAACATCTCTGAATCAAATCTTTCCGCTGCTGCTGTGGGTAAACGGGCAATGAACAAATTCATAGCATCCATATTGATCTGTATGCTGCTTCTTGCCTTGCCTTCACAAGGTTTTACCCGAGACGACGGGAACCGAGCGCATTCGGGCAGTCGTACATATTCACCAAAATCTTATAGTTACACACCTTCAACGCCCCGAATACCAGCATCGCCAAAGAGATATACCAACAACCCAAAATCATACCGTCCTGGTGGTGTCAAAAGAACAGATAATGGCAAGATTGCCAGAGATATGTCCGAACGGCATAATTTTCTAAAAGATCGTGGTATGTCAAAGGTTCCAAAGGGGTATCAGGTTGACCACATAAAGCCGCTCTACGCTGGTGGCGCTGACAAACCATCTAATATGCAATTACTGAAAATTGATGAGCATCGGGCGAAAACAAAAAATGATTACATGCGGTATGGCAGATAACGCAGTAATAGGGGTTCGCCCTTGAGCCGCAAGTGGGAAGGCAAGGGCGGAATTGAACGTTACACCACAGAAATTGTCGGTGATAAGATGCAGATGCTCGGCAGCAAGGGTGAAAAAACTGTCAATGTCGGTACAAATACTGAAACCATCAATGACATAGATTTTGATGATACCGATAGCAATCCATTTTGAATAAACCGCGGAGGGAGTTCCCATGTATTTTGACATCACTGTATCAAG
>CAYQMO010000279.1:0-4906 GCA_964418315.1 uncultured Geobacter sp.
GAATCCATAAAAAAATATTTCCTGTGTACGAGATGAGCATGACCTGATAGATGTCTCTTCCATGCAAAGACTAGCGAATATAAACTATGTCCTGTGGTCCGTCCACTATTTCCTTACCATAGAAAAAATGCTTGCAAAATGTTGCACGAAGTTTTATCAAAGCTTTATTTAAATTGAAATAAACTTAGCTATTATACGTAGATATATGTTGTCAGGCTGATTTTTCATTGTAAAAAAGGATAATTCAAGTATGGGCCTTAAAATTAATAGGTAGGCAGCACTTCACAGGGTGTTAAAGACACAATGGCAGCTCTTGTGGCAGCAGTTGGTGCTGATCCTGTAAGCTATCCTGAAGCATCCAGCAACTTTGAGGATATGATTCACAGCATTCACGCAGGAACAACAAAATCAGCAGCTCCTGACAAGTTTGTGCGTGACAGGGGAACAAGCGGAGTATATTACTATAACTTCAACTCCATATGTAATATTCCATGGCATCCTTAAAAACTGCCAGATGTAACACACAGGAACAACCTACACTACAGTTCCTGCTGGAGCACTGGTTACAACTGTTGAAACAACCACTAATGTTGCAATGCAGTCAACTGATCCGACAAACGTAGCTACATACAATGTTAAAGTAGTTGATGCAGCTCGTAAATCGCTGCCAAATGCAACTGACCTTGTAACAACTCCGTTTACGGCAACATGCGTAGGCTGCCATTCAGTGCCTACAACCATCGCGCATATCAAGTCAAACGGTGGACGGATCAAGGTTCCACGTAGTTCCGCAAATCCTGCTGCTGAGGCATGCGTTACTTGCCACGGCACAAGCTGTCCGAGTGCATTCTGGAATTCTCACAGATTCTAGGTTGATGTAGTGTAGTAATGTTAGTAGGGGCACCCCTTGCGGGTGCCCCTCTCTTGGCAACGCCGGATGTAAGACGATAAGGGGGCAGAAAATATTTCTGCTTCGTTTTGGCTTTATATTTGTGATTAATATAGACGCATTTGACTCTAATTTTCAGCACTGGAGAGTTTCTATGAGAAAAAAATTTTGCATAATCCTCCCCGCAGCGTTAATTTTTGCGCTTCCAGCCACGGCTTCCTTTGCCGACACTTCAGTTGATTCCACGTCAATGCTTCGTTTCTCAAAAGAAAATCTCCCTGGTTTTCAGAAAAAACAGTTTATCCCGTTTACTCAGTTTCTCGGTGTTGACTCCGAAAAGCTTGGCGACGGAAATCTTTCCATTCATCTCTACGGCTGGGGGCGCGCTGATCTGGCTGATAAAGAATCCAATAATAGCGCAGATGGGAGCTTAACCTACGGTTTTCTGAAGTACCATTTCAAAGAGGCCAACGCACAGGTAAGGCTTGGCCGGCTTTTTGTTAATGAAGGTGTGGCAAATGAACATCTTGACGGTATTAGTGCTCGCACTGACCTTCCTTTTGGCTTTGGCATTTCAGCTTTTGGCGGCGCAAATGTTAATACTGCAAACATGTATGGACAGAAAACCGATGCTAAAGGTGATGCACTTTTTGGCGGCAGGCTCAACTATCGTTATGCGGGGATGTTTGAACTTGGCGTCTCCGGTGTTTATGAAACCTCCGCCCCCAAGGTCAACAATCAGATCAGCAGGAATTCTCTTTTGGCAAACAGTTCCGTTTATGGGGATCATCGTGTTATTGGAGGTGATCTCTGGTTCACTCCGCACAAGATGGTTGAATTAATGGGTAGAAGCAGCTACAACACAGATACAAGCGGTTTTTCAGAGCATAGTTATCTGCTTAATGTCAAACCGATTAAAGACCTTGTTATTACAACAGAGTTTAATGATTACCGTGATCGCAATCTTTTTTACTCCTCTTATATCTTTTCGACATTTCTTAATAACCTAAACCAGAATTCCAGGTCTTATGGCGGAAGGTCTGTTTATGACCTGGCCAAGGGAATAGAAGTTTCAGCGGATTACAAATATCACAAGCGTGACATTGGAACGGCTGATCGTTTTGGCGGGGATATAAGGCTTGCTCACTTAAACAACACTTTAAGAACCGGCTTAGGTTATCACTATCTCCGCTCTGGCTCCAACTTTGCAACTCTTCCTGTTCCATCTGCATCAGGCTCTTTTCACGAGGTAAGAGGGTATGCGATGCACGATACAGCTAAAACATATTTTGCCTCTATTGATCTTACCGGCTTTTTTTTCAAGAATAAGGCTGATGGCAGGAGTACTCTCTGGGAGTTGTATTCTTCACTAGGCTATCATCTGACGCCGGCACTTTCGCTTTCCGGTGATATTGGATACGGGCGCACTCCTCAGTATGATGAGGAGTTAAAAGGATTGATTCGTCTTACATACAATATGAATTATGATGGCAAAGGGGGTCGTAAATGAAACGTTTAAACGCTTTGTTTTTTATATTGGCAATTTGCGGATTATTCACTGTTATAGCGGCTTGTGCCAAAATTAACACCATTCCAGGTATGCCGGCGACTCATCAGGAAGCTCTGTCAGCAGGCCAGGTGAGTTGCACCGAATGTCATGAGGATCAGCAAAAAGGAACCATGAAGGCTTTTTCAACATTCAACCATACTCGTACTTTTGTTAAAAACCACAGATACTACGCATCTTCTGACGGCCAGCTCTGCGCATCCTGTCATAAGGTTTCTTTTTGCACTGATTGCCACACCAATCAGACAGAGATCAAGCCGAGTATAAAATATGGAAACCGTCCTGACCGAATAACTCCGCACCGTGGCGATTTCAGAACATTGCATAAAATTGAAGGGAAGCTTGACCCTGCAAGTTGCTTCCGTTGTCACGGCAGAGCCAATAACGAACGCTGCGTATCCTGCCACCGATAGGAGATGAAAATGATTAAATTTACAACAATAATTAAGCTTGCTCTGCTCACAACCTCAGCGGCATTACTTTTTGCGTGCGGCACCGCTTCCGACAACAGTACGACACAGATAGTTGACAGCGCAGGAAAACATCCTGTTAATTATGTAGATAGACATTGGGAAGATTATAAGAAGCAATCAGGGAAAACAGTATCAAAGATTGTCCATGCTGTAACAGGAACTGCTTCGGCTAACGACTGCAGGTCATGTCATGGTATTAATCTTGACGGCGGAAATGTAAAGGTAAGTTGTTTTACAGCAGACCGTGATGGCAGAAGCTGCCACGCCGGAACACCTGGTGATACAAATTCTTTCGGACATCCTGCTGGTTGGGGTAGTCCGGCGTCTGAAAAATTTCATGGCAAAGCAACTTTTAACGGAAAATCTATAAAGACTTCCGTCACTCTTTCATCAGATTGCGGCGGCTGTCATGCAACTAAAGCTGGCGTCACTGGTAAAGCGAAATCATGTTTCTCCTCTCTTTGTCACGCAACAAGTCTGCCAACAAATCCAGATGGCTGTGACTCATGTCATTCATATCCTCCTAAAACTGCAGCTCATACAAATCTGGCTACCTTAACAAATATTTATTGCAGTATGTGTCACTCAGGTGCAGGAACCGGCACTTCAAATCATTCAAACGGAAAGGTTGATATAAAATATACAGTTGTTCATCCAGCAGGTTGGAAAACAGCAGGTTCTGTGTTTTTCCACAGTAAAGGCAGTTTTAATGGCAAACCGATAACCGGTTCTACAACCATCGCGGCTGATTGCGGTGTCTGCCACTCTACAAATTCTAAGACAGGTGGAGCAGCCGCCTCTTGCCTTACTTCTGGTTGCCACACTGCAAGCCCGGCAGTTAGTTCAAGCGGTTGCGTTTCGTGTCACTCAAAGCCGCCAGTCTCTTCTACTCACCCCGTTATCGCCTCAAGCGATTGCAATCTTTGTCATACCGAAGCGGGAACCGGCACATCAAATCATTCAAACGGAAAGGTTGATATAAAATATTCCGTTCTTCATCCAACAGGTTGGGGATCACCAGCTTCTTCTGATTTTCACAGCAAACAAAAGTTTAATGGCAAGGATGTCACCGGTTCCACGACACTTGCTACTGATTGTGGTGTGTGCCATTCTGTAAACTCAAGCAGTGGCGGGTCCACACCTACAACTTGCTTGAAGTGCCATGTAAGTAGTCCTGCTGCCAAGCCGTCAGGTTGTGGCTCATGTCACGGCGGAACCCCGTCAGGTCCTGCCGGTACAGTAAAGCCTGACAGAAAGTTCAGTCATGACAAGCACACAGCAGCTCCATTGAGTCTTGCATGCTCTGATTGTCATGGAGCAACAAGCGGCAGCGGCACTACAAACCATCAAAACTCTATTACGAATATATCAATTTCGCAATCTTTCAAATCAAAAACCATTACTTCTACTTTTGGTTATAACTCTGCTAATAGCAGTTGCTCAGGCATAAGTTTCCACGGTGGTAAGCAGACTCCTGCATGGTCAAGCACAACTTCAATAGCAAACAATTGCGACAGTTGCCACGAGCAGGGAACAGCGCAATACAACAGCTACTACACTAACGCTAATTTAGGGCACCAATCCCATATTAGTCGCTTCATTGTGTGCAATGATTGTCACAACCTGACAACCCTCAATTCGCAGCATTACAATAATGTAAAAACATTGACCTCTGGCACTGTCTTTGTAAACCCTGCTGCTACAATTGGCGGTGGTGCTACAAGGGTTATAAAGTACGAAAATTCAAACTGCACTAATAGATGCCACCCTACGTATAAATGGTTTTACTGACGTAAACATTCGGTTAACCCCATAGAGTGTAAAATCAGCTACTTACAAGAAAAACTCGTTCCCACGCGCTGTGTGGGAACGAGAACTAAATATAATAACGCTTACCTATTGACTCAAGTTCAAAAGTAAAATTTTCTGGAAGGTTATATCTATGGGTTTCAACTGCGGAATTGTCGGATTACCGAA
>CAYQMO010000280.1:0-4903 GCA_964418315.1 uncultured Geobacter sp.
TGGTGCGTTGATTCCGCTTGCCGGTGGCGACTGCGATCTGGAATTTTTCTGGGATAGGAGAAACTGGTTGGTAATTGCATACAGCGAAACCGGCAAAAAACTGATTGAGGATCTACCGGAGGCAGTCGGAGCGACAGCGGTTGAGCTGCTCCGCCAGACCACGCCCTCGCTTCCGGACGAAAATGAAACCGTGATCCGGCGGGCCTCCGGGTTGCTCCGTGACGACCGCGTCCCCGACTCATTCTGGGAGGAGATAGGCGACCGCTGTATCGCCTGCACCGGCTGCAACCTGGCCTGCCCGACCTGCACCTGCTTCGGTGTGCAAGACTGGCGTTCAGCAAAAATGACGGAACGGAGCAGAATGTGGGATTCGTGCCAACTGGACGGCTTCATGCGTGAGGCGGGGGGGCACAATCCACTGGGGAGTGAGGCTGAACGAACCAGGCGCCGCATCCATCATAAACTTGCCGCCGATCCTGACAAATGGGGGGAGATCAGTTGTTTCATCTGTGGACGTTGCGACGCAGTCTGTCCTACCGGGATTGGGATTATCGCTGTGGCACGGGAGATGGTGACACGTTTTGCTTAGCATTGATCGTAATACGGTAGACACAAAATAGACTCTACATCAAACAGGTAAATTCATGGCCCACACCAGCATAATTGTCAAAGGCGCGTGCGAACACAACCTCAAGTGTATCGACGTAGAAATCCCTCGCGACCGGTTGGTCGTAATCACAGGCCTCTCCGGCTCGGGTAAATCCACTCTGGCGTTTGACACGATCTATGCCGAGGGGCAGCGACGCTATGTCGAATCACTTTCTTCATACGCTCGCCAGTTCCTTGAGCAGATGGAAAAGCCTGACGTAGAGTCAATTGAGGGACTTTCCCCTGCCATCTCCATCGAGCAGAAAACCACAAGCAAAAATCCGCGTTCAACCGTCGGCACCGTCACTGAAGTTTACGACTATCTGCGCCTGCTGTTTGCCAGAATCGGGCGTCCGCACTGCACCTCCTGCGACAAGGAAATCACCTCACAAACTGTTTCACAAATGGTGGATCAGATTATGATGCTGCCGGTCGGCAGCAAGCTGACACTCCTGGCTCCGATGATTCGCGGCCGCAAAGGGGAATACAAGAAAGAGCTGGCTCAGTTGCGCAAAGAGGGTTTTACCAGGGTCGTACTTGACGGAACGATCCGCGATCTGGCTGATGACATCGAGATGGACAAGAAGAAAAAACATGACATCGACATCGTCGTGGATCGGATTGTTGTCAAGGAGGGGATAGAGCGACGTCTGGCTGATTCTCTGGAAACGGCACTGCACCATGCCGATGGAGTTGTAAAAGTCGAGGTTGTAAAGCCTCTGATTTCGGACCAGTCAGACAAGTCAGACCGGTCAGACAAAACAAAACCGCAAACCCTCCTCTTCTCAGAGAAGCTTGCCTGCATAGAGTGCGGTTTGTCCTACCAGGAAATCACCCCGCGCCTCTTTTCATTCAACAACCCGCATGGCGCCTGTCCGGAGTGTACCGGACTCGGTACCCGAATGTATTTTGACGCCGACCGGGTCATCCCCAACCCGGAGCTGTCACTGCGCGAAGGCGCCATCGCCCCGTGGGAAAAGCGGCTCTCCGGCTGGTTTCACTTGATTCTGGATGCCCTTGCCAAAGCGTACTCGTTTGACATTCGCACCCCCTATAAAGATCTGCCGGAACATGTGCGTGACGTTATCATGAACGGGTCCAAGGGTGAGAAGATTGAATTCTGGTGGGAGGAGGACGGTGAGCGCCGTCATACCTATCAGAAAGAGTTTGAGGGGGTGCTGAACAATCTGCAGCGCCGCTGGCATGAAACCGAGTCGGATGCTGCAAGGGAAGATCTTGAAAAATATATGGATATCATGCCATGCCCTACCTGCCAGGGTGCCCGTCTCCGACCGGAGGCACTGCATGTACTGGTCGGAGGAAGAACCATCAGGGACGTGACTGCGCTATCGATCAGGGATTGCCTTACATTTTTTGAATCGCTGAATCCACCCCATCCCCTCCCTAACCCTCCCTTTATGCCCCAGAGGGTACTTGAAGGGGAGGGGATTTTATTCCCCAACTCCTCTGAAAGGGAGCGGACTTTATTACCCCTCCCCCTTCAAGGGGGAGGTCGGGAGGGGGATGGGGTTAAGCTCTCCGACAAAGAGCAGGAAATTGCCCGCAGGATCCTCAAAGAAATCCGCGAACGGCTCTCATTTCTCGTCAACGTCGGCCTTGACTACCTCTCGCTCGATCGAACCTCCGGCACCCTCTCCGGGGGGGAAGGGCAGCGCATTCGTCTGGCAACCCAGATCGGCTCAAGCCTGGTCGGTGTTCTCTACATTCTGGATGAGCCATCCATCGGCCTCCATCAGCGTGATAACGCCAGGCTGCTCGGCACCTTGAAACGGCTGCGTGATCTCGGTAATACAGTTCTGGTCGTGGAGCATGACGAAGAAACTATTTTGGAAGCTGATCACCTGATCGACATGGGACCCGGCGCCGGTGTGCATGGCGGGGAAGTTGTGGCTCAAGGAACACCGGCTGAGGTCATGAAAAATCCTGCGTCACTGACAGGGCGTTACCTCTCCGGCGAGCTCTCCATTGCAGTGCCGAAAAAACGCCGCAAGGGAGACAAGTCACTCCGCATCGTCGGTGCCTCGGAAAACAATTTGAAAAATGTTACCGTCGACATCCCGCTCGGCGTCATGACCTGCGTTACCGGCGTTTCCGGTTCCGGCAAGTCAACTCTGGTGATCGATACTCTGCACAAAGTTCTGGGGCAGCGTCTCTATCGCAGTCGCGAGAAGGCAGGAGCGGTTCAGCAGGTACTGGGGCTTGAGCATCTCGACAAGGTCATCAACATCGACCAGTCACCGATCGGGCGTACGCCACGCTCCAATCCGGCCACCTACACCGCCGTTTTCAGCGATATCCGCGATCTTTTTTCTCATCTCCCCGAGTCAAAACTGCGCGGTTACAAACCGGGGCGCTACTCTTTTAATGTAAAAGGGGGGCGATGTGAAGCCTGCTCCGGTGACGGCATCATCAAGATTGAGATGCATTTTCTCCCGGATGTCTATGTGGAGTGTGAAGTATGTAAAGGGGCGCGCTATAATCGCGAAACGTTGGAGGTTCATTTCAAGGGGAAATCAATCGCCGATGTCCTCAACATGACCGTGTCCCAGGCACTGGAGTTCATGGGCGCCATCCCGCGCATCAAAAACAAGCTGGCAACGCTCGATGAAGTCGGTCTAGGCTACATAAAGCTGGGTCAGGCGGCTACAACTCTTTCAGGTGGGGAAGCCCAGCGGGTCAAGCTTGCCAAGGAACTTTCCAAGCGCGCCACCGGTCGGACGATTTACATCCTCGATGAACCGACAACCGGCCTTCACTTTCATGATATCGCCAAATTGCTGGAAGTTATCCAGCGCCTCGTCAATGCAGGGAACACGATCGTCATCATTGAGCATAATCTGGATGTAATCAAGACAGCCGACTGGATTATCGATCTTGGGCCGGAGGGGGGAGATCGTGGCGGCGAGATTATTGCGGTAGGAACGCCTGAGCAGGTCGCCAGGGTGACGAAGTCGTATACGGGTCAGTATCTGCGCAAGATGCTCTGAATACCGTTAGTTGACCAATCATTGACTACTCTTTTTATCAGCGCACACCAAATGCGTTGAGTGTGATGATTACAACCTGGCCTTTACAGACTTTTGACCAAGGAATTTCAGTTACACCACTAACCCCCGCAAAAGGGCAAGATTGACCGCATCCATTTCGTCGTTGTCGCCTTTGGGGGTCTCCAGTATTTTTGGCACCGTAATAAATCGGGGATCATTGAGGATGAAGCGGAACGGATTCAATCCGAGAGTTCCACGGCCGATGTGGTCGTGCCGATCAACCCGTGACCCAAGCCCTTTTTTCGAGTCATTCAGATGAAAGCAGTTAAGCCGGTCAAAACCTATCAGTCGGTCAAACTGTTCCATAGCGTCGCGGTAACCTTCTTCGGTAGCGATATCATAGCCGGAGGCAAAGGTGTGGCAGGTATCAAAGCAGACCCCGAATTTTTCCGGGCAGCGTGAGCCGCTTATGATGACTGCCAGCTCTTCAAAAGTTCTTCCTAGATTGCTCCCCTGACCGGCCGTGGTCTCGATCAGCACCCGCCCTTCGAACTGCGGCACTTCATTGAAAAGCTGGTCAAAAGCCTCCACAACTCGCGCCAATCCGGCTTGGGGTGAATCGGTCAGGTGTGAACCTGGATGCATGACAATTTTATTGATACCGAGTCGCGCACACGTTTCCAGCTCATCGCGGAAGGCGGCCAGGCTTTTATCGCGCATTTCGCCGGGCGGAGACGCCAGATTGATCAGATAAATATCGTGTGAAATTACCTCTCGCAAACCGGACGCCGCAAATTTTGTGCGAAAATGAGCCGCATCAGCGTCGCTGACCGGCTTTCCTTTCCACTGATTGGAATTTCGGGTAAATATCTGCAACACCGAGCAACCGGCGGCTACTGCCCGGTCAATAGCCAGGTGAAGCCCCCCTGAAATGGACAAATGTGCGCCAAGATAGTCGTTCATGGCAACTCCAGTTCGATATGATTACCGTAAAAATGAACGTTTACTTCGTCGCCTATAGCAAAACTGCCGCTCTCGGCCGGTAGCAGGGCAATCGCCTGGGCATCTACCAAAGTTTTCAGGATGGCGGTCTGCTGGTTTCCGGCAGATGTCGCGTACCAGCGCCCCTGTTCCTTCTCCAGACGCAGCCGTACAATCTGCATCTTTCCAGGTTTCTTGTTGAGCGGATCGCGCAGTACCGCCTTGAAAAGCGGCTTCAGCACCTTTTGATGCCCCTGCAACCTGAG
>CAYQMO010000281.1:0-4854 GCA_964418315.1 uncultured Geobacter sp.
ATTTTTCGGTACAGACAATAACGGTGCTCTTTATTGTCAATAATATCATCAACTGGATCATTAATCCGATGATAGGGCGTGCTATTAACGCCTTCGGGGAACGAACCCTCTGCACGATTGAGTACGCAGGAGTCATCATGGTCTTTCTGACGTACGCCTACGCATCATCCAAATGGCTGGTGGCGGGGATGTATATCCTCGACTACATCCTGTTCAATTTTGCCGTGGCAATCCGTACCTATTTCCAGAAGATTGCCGACCCGGAGGATATCGCTCCGACATCGGCGGTCGGATTTACAATCAATCATATTGCGGCAGTGTTTCTTCCGGCTCTTGGCGGGTATCTCTGGATGCTGAACTACCGGCTTCCGTTTATAATGGGAGCTCTTTTGGGAGTGGTTTCCCTGATCCTGGCTCAGTTCATCAGTGTGCCGTCACGTCGCGGAGAAGAGGAGTTGCCGGCATAGCTACAAAAAGTATTTCTACCAATTACTGGAATCTGATTCCAATCCCTCGAAAACGTACGGATTTAATATTTGCATCCCCCAGAGCAGGTTTCGGTTAACCTCGCTTATTCCCCCTGATCAGCATTGTCTGCGGTTGCGGGAAAATATGTTCGCATTTTAGGAGTAGTGGAGTAGTATTTTCCGAAGAGGAAATGATTACAAAAATAGACACTCCTATTTCACTTGGCCTGGCAGCACGAACCGCACGCAAACATCTTGGTTTGACGCAACCGCAACTGACTGTATGGCTGAGATGAATCTTGATACACGGTATAAAGGACACGTTTGCGATGGAACTCTCATTGACCCCTTCCGGTCATCTCCTGATGATCAAACCGGATGCTGCCTTGTCCGGCCATGCTTCCGACAGTGACTCGGTTTATGATAACCGGTTAGCTCAGGCATTCAGCGAATCACAGTCAGCCGGCATCATAGCACTTTCCGGAGGAAAGTCTTCATCGGACTGGCCTCTTTCCTGGGTATTCTGGCGCGATTTCGGCACCCGTTACCTGCTTCAACGCTGTCAAAGCCAGTCAACGACAGAGCGATTGACTCCACTTCCTTCTCCTGATACCTCCACCCTTGCACATCTGCATCTAAGCCTGCCGCCAATGCCGGGGGCTGAATACTGTACACCGGATCTGCTCGCCGAAATCTGGTCTGCTCTGGATGACTGGGTACTGGATGCTATCGCCCGGAATCAGGAGGGGCTCTCCGGCTTTCTTTAACAGCATGCACCGCTCTGGCGGCAGGTTGGGCGGGTCTGTTTTCATCTGGCAGAGAATAAGCAGGCCAATGAATTCCCTTTTGCTTTCATGTCCACCTAAGTTCCCAGCCTGGGCAAAAACGCACGGGCGCAGCATCTGCCGCTCAACCAGGCGCTCCGTGAATATGCAGGGACGAACAACAGAGAGACACTCCTGCGCCTGTTGGAGCCGGTTTATGAGGCGGGCAACAGATGTTCATGGGTGAAGGAGTTGCTGGAAAGCGGCAACATTTATCATCCGTTGGCCTGGACCCCCGATGAGGCATACCTGCTGCTGAAGGACCTGCCGTTTACACCACTGAAGTCAACGAAGTGGGAATCCGTGAAGCGATCCTGCTCCTGCAGAATCGCTTCATTGATCGATCTGCTGCGCGGAAAACTGGATCATGGCGTCATGGAAGTTGTTACGGATCGGAAAGAGGGACTGTTTCCGCTTCCAGGCGAGATGAAATTTGACTGCGACTGCCCGGACTGGGCCGGCATGTGCAAACATGTGGCGGCAGTGCTCTACGGAGTGGGCGCACGGCTGGACAACTCTCCGGAGATGCTGTTCGTGCTGCGCGGGGTTAACCACGAAGAACTTGTCGATGTGACGGCTGCGATCACTGATGTGGCGAAATCAGGCTCTTCCCGTCGCAGAATTGCATCTTCAGGGATTTCTGATGTCTTCGGGATCGAGATTGCTGATGCTGTCCCATCTGTCGAACCTTCTGTTCGGCCCGCAAAAAATATCCGCGCTGACAAGACTGTAGTGAAAGGTACATCGGCAAAGAAGACGCTCGCTTTCCCCGAACCGCTTACCGGCGATGCCATTCGCGCCTGGCGGTTGGCTCTTGGCGAGACTCAAGCTGCTTTTGCCGCCCGGTTCATGGTTAGTGGAGCCACGGTTTCAGTATGGGAAAAGAAGGGGAAAGCTGAAGTAGGAATGACCGCCGTGACTCTTGCATTGTTGCGCAAAGCCTGGCAGAAAAACAATAAATCAGACAAAATGCCAATGCACTGAACTTTAGTTCCCAGAGAATTTACTTGAATTTTTGGTGCAATCTCAGTACTGTTTCTAAAACTGATATTTTGGTTTGTCACTCATATATGTGCTTTGTAAGAAGTGGTTATATGCAGAACCATAGGCGCTGGATAACTCACGAAAAGGAGGAATTATGGCAATTTCACTGGAAAAGGGGCAGAAAATTTCACTGGAGAAAGAAGCAGGTGGAACTCTCACCAAAGTAGTGATGGGGCTCGGCTGGGACGCCAAAAAGAACCCGTCCCAAGAGAAACCGGGGTTTTTCGGCAAGTTGCTCGGTTCATCGAATCAACCTGCAGCCATCGATCTCGATGCATCATGTGTGGTCTTCGACGACAATCGTAACATGATTGATACGGTATGGTTCAGGCAACTGAAGAGCAAAGATGGCAGCATCGTTCATACAGGGGACAACCGTACCGGCGACGGTGAAGGAGATGACGAACAGATTATAGTCGATCTCGCGCGCGTGCCGGCTGGAGTGAAGACTCTGGTATTTGTCGTCAACAGCTTCACCGGCGAGAATTTCAGCCAGATCGATAACGCTTTCTGCCGGGTCGTAAACCACGCCAACAACCGTGAAATCGCCCGCTACAACCTTAGCTGTGGAGGGAGTTACACCGCTATGGTCATAGCAAAAGTCTATCGGCACAACAACGAGTGGAAAATGCATGCATTAGGTGAAAACTGCAGCGGAAAAACTTTTCAGGATCTCATGCCTGCCATGCAGGCAAATCTCTAAAACAAAAGGAGGAGTAAAAAATGGCAATTTCTCTCAGTAAGGGCGGCAATGTTTCGTTAAGCAAGGAAGCTCCTGGAATAAAGAAGATACTGGTTGGTCTCGGATGGGAGCCCCGTGCAACGGACGGCGCTGCTTTCGACCTGGACGCAAGCGTATTTATGCTTAAGAATGATGGCAAGGTTAGAGCTGACAACGACTTTATCTTCTACAATAACCTGAAATCCATTGACGGTTCTGTGGAACATTTGGGTGACAACAAAACCGGTGTAGGCGATGGAGATGACGAATCTGTGAAGGTTGATCTGGAAAAGGTACCCGCAGAGATAGATAAAATCGCATTTACCGTTACTATCCATGAGGGGGAGGTGCGCAAGCAGAACTTCGGCGGAGTCCAGAACGCCTTTATCCGCATCGTCAATCAGGACGGCGACAAGGAAATCGCGCGTTATGACCTTTCCGAGGATGCAAGCGTTGAAACAGCAATGATTTTCGGCGAAGTTTACCGCAACGCAGGTGAATGGAAATTCAAGGCGGTAGGCCAGGGTTTCAAGGGTGGACTTGGGCCACTTGCGAAAAGCTTCGGCGTCGACGCATAGCAGTCGCTAAAGGCATTGCAAAGGCACAGCGGTCTCCGCGGTGCCTTTTTTTATCGAATATCAAGAGAATACTCCCCTGTATTTTGATTAAGAACAGTGCCGTTTGATCGCTCTGCTAAAAAGGAAAACCCCATGCCACAATTCAAAGTTATTGGTTCAGTTGACCCGTTTCTTCATGTCTCGCTTAAGCTCGGGGAGAAGATCTATGCCGAATCGGACGCCATGGTTACCATGGACGTCACCCTGGAACTTAAAGGGAAGATGCAGGGTGGGCTGATGTCGGCTCTGGCTCGGCGCTTCGCCAATGACGAATCGTTTTTCATGCAGTCCATTGAGGCTACAGGCGGTGATGGCGAAACGCTCCTCTCACCCAATATTCCGGGTGACATTGAGGTACTGGAAGTAGGGACGCAGCAGTATTACCTTAACGACGGCGCCTTCCTCGCTGCTACTGATGGTATCGAAATTCAGGTTCGGACGCAGGGGATCGGCCAGGCGCTTCTGGGGGGAACCGGCGGTTTTTTCATCATGCAGACCGTTGGGCGGGGCACCCTTGCCGTAGCAGGGTTCGGCACTATCTTCGGTCTTGACATTACACCTGGCAACGACGTGGTAATTGATAATTTCCATGTGGTCGCCTGGGACAGTCAGCTTAGCTATAATATTTCCACATCTACAGCCAAAAGCGGCGGTTTTCTGGCCGGACTCGTGAGTAGTGTCACCGGCGGCGAAGGGATCGTCAACCGTTTCAGTGGTAGCGGCAAGGTGTACGTCTGCTCGCGAAACCGGAGCGGTTTCCTCGGATGGATCGGCAGCAAGATTAACAAGAGCCGCTAACCATTACGAGAAATGGAGGTAGGTGGCTGGTCAAAATAGTGCTTTCACCTAATCAGACTCAGGAGTTACCACATCTAAATGACCACAACAGTATGGTTTAACAAAGGTTTCTCAAGTGTTTACAACGTCCTTGCCCTGATACGGGAGGGGGACACAATGCGGCGCTTCAGACTTCTCTGCAGCCATACCAGCAGGGAGTTCATCGGCTTTGCCGCTGCTGACGACGCTTATATCGAGCCGACTTTCAAGCAGGATGAAGAATATCTCGCCTGGTGCCTTCAATTTTGCCAGGAACAGAAAGTCGGACTGTGCATCCCCGCTCGCCGGGCATCATTCCTTTCCTGTAACGCACATCTCTTCGAGGAAGTCGGCACACGCATTGC
>CAYQMO010000282.1:0-4817 GCA_964418315.1 uncultured Geobacter sp.
TTAATATTAGGATAGTTATGGATTTGAAAAATAGAAACGTTGGGACGCTAGTGAACCGATATACTGATTCCAAGCTCTTTAAGACTCAGAAGTTTACTGATCGTATCGTTGGCATCTCCCATAAGGACACTTTCAGTCAGCTCCAACTCAAGATAGTGCGGATCCAAGCCGGTTTCTTCAAGTATCTGCGTGACCAGGGACACAAAAGCGGCGTCACGAAGCTGACTGGCGGAAAGGTTCACGGCCACTTTCAGTTTCTGTAATCCAGCATCCTGCCATGTTCTGTTCTGTCGACAGGCTTCTCGTAACACCCACGTTCCGAGTTGCACGATCAGACCATTCTCTTCAGCAACCGGAATAAATTTATCTGGCGGAACGATGCCGTGACCCGGACGTTTCCAACGAACAAGCGCCTCCATGCCGTGGAGCTCAATACCGTTTATATCCATCTTGGGTTGATAGCAGAGAAAAAATTCGCCATATTCCAAGGCTCTAAGCAGTCCGGTTTCAATACTGCGGCGGTCAATTGCCTTCTGGTTGAGCTGATCAGAATAATACTGGGAGTTTACGCCATTTTTTCGTGCCTGATTCATGGCAATGTGAGCGCGCTGAAGAAGCAGATCACTGGTCACTCCATCTTCCGGGAAACAGGCGACACCAAAGCATGCGGGAATAAACACGTCATCCTCTCCCATACGAAGCGGTAAAGAGAAAACCGTCTGCAATTTGTGCAGAATCATTGCAACGTCCGCATCATGTACGGTCCCACTCAGAGCAAGGACAAATTCATCTCTATGAATGCGGGCAACAGTATCATATTGCCGTACAGTAGAAACCAGCCTCTCAGCAATGGCGCAGACCGCCTCAGTTCCGCCACTGTGACCGTGAGCATCCACGACTGCTTTGAATCCGGTAAGACTGATATAGATGACCGCAGTGTTTTTCCGCTTACGACTGTTGAAAGCTATTACTTGGTTCAGTCGATCCATCAACAGGTTGTGGTTGGGCAAGCCGGTTTCTCTATCGTAATAGGCCAATTTTTTCACCTCTTGTTCAGCAAGGTGAGTAGACCCCAGAGACGCTTCAAGCTGTTTGGTATAATTCCGGATGAGTAGTTGGAGAAGGCATGTTGTCGAGAAAATAAAGAGCATCCCCTTGAAAATGCCGATATGACGGAACAGGCTCACATCATTCACGAGCCATGAAGTAAAAGTATCTGAAAATACAATCCATACGGTTCCAATGAAGAAATATAGCAGGACAATTTTTGCCGGCGAGAGATTCAGACTGGAATAAGAAGCATAGCAATCGGTTTTGGCAATCATGGTAGGTAAGCCCCCCCGGAATTCCTGCAAACATGAATTAATTTGCAGGCAATCGATGTAGACAATCTTACACCGATTGGAAGAGGGGTGGTGTTACAAGTGGGTAAATAGATTGTGACGGTTTGATGAACAATCTGCCAGATAGTTCTGCCAATCTTTACGGGAAGTTATTTCGGGTGACGTTTGTTGGGATATCTTCTGACGTATGGTTGCATTCAAGCTCTGATCCTGCATGTATGTACGAAAAACATCCAAGGAGATAACTAACAACTATAAAACTCAACAGAAAACTACTGCGGATTCGATATCCGCTGCAATATAGATGTAACTATCCGTTTTACATATTTTATATATTTAGTGCTATCCGATATGGGACAATAAAGGGACATTCATTTTTATTTCTACACCGGCATTGTTGTGAATTAGTGTCCCATGAGTGTCCCATTGTCTAAATTTGATCTATTTTTGGCAATAAAAAAGGCACCCACAATTTAACGTAAGTGCCTGTTTTTATTATGGCGGAGAGGGTGAGATTCGAACTCACGGAGCTGTTACACTCGGCGGTTTTCAAGACCGCTGCCTTAAACCACTCGGCCACCTCTCCAGTATCATGTCGGGCTTTATAACACACCTGCTTCTGATTTTCAAACACTAACGCGCCTACAAACGTTTAATCCGCTCCAGTCCACCCATATAAGGCTGCAAAACTGGAGGTATACAGACCGAACCGTCCTCCTGCTGATAATTTTCCAGAATTGCCACTACTGTACGTCCCACGGCAAGACCTGAGCCATTCAAGGTATGGACAAATTCGGGCTTGGCTTTTTCGTCCTCGCGGAAACGAATTGAAGCGCGACGTGCTTGGAAATCACCGAAGGTACTGCACGAGGAAATTTCACGGTAACAACTCTGACCCGGCAGCCAGACTTCTATGTCGTAGGTTTTTGCCGCAGAGAAGCCGATATCGCCGCTGCAGAGTGCCATAACTCGGTACGGCAGACCAAGCAACTGCAAAACCTTTTCGGCATGTCCGGTCAATGTTTCCAAGGCGGCGTCAGAGTCTGACGGATGGACGAATTTTACCAATTCCACTTTATTAAACTGATGCTGGCGGATCAGACCGCGGGTATCTTTTCCGTACGAGCCGGCCTCGCGGCGGAAACAGGGCGTATATGCGCAATAGCTGATCGGCAGATCGCTCTTTTTGAGAATCTCGCCGCGATGGATATTGGTAACCGGCACCTCGGCGGTCGGAATCAGATAAAACTCGGGATCAACCAGTTTGAAGAGATCCTCCTCAAACTTGGGGAGCTGCCCGGTTCCCTGCATCGAATCACGGTTGACCATAAAAGGGGGTAGTACCTCCTGATAGCCATGCTTGTCGGTATGCAGATCGAGCATGAAATTAAGCAGAGCCCGCTCCAGCCGGGCACCGGCACCACGATAGAGGGTAAAGCGCGCACCGGTTATCTTGGCGCCGCGCTCAAAATCAAGGATGCCGAGATTTTCGCCGAGATCCCAATGTGCCAACGCATCAAATGGCAATGTTATAGGCTCTCCCCAAGTTCTGACCAGGACATTGTCGCTTTCAGATGCGCCAATCGGAGTTGCTGTGTGAGGAATGTTCGGCACCGTCAATAGAAATGAATTAAGCTGGTCATCAACCTGAGTCAGCTCCTCATCCAACCCCTTTATCTTCTGGGAGACTTCACGCATCTCCAGAATCTTGTCCTGAACCAGACTTTTGTCCTTTGTGCGACCAATCTCGTCAGAGACAGAGTTGCGCAGCGCTTTGAGTGCCTCCCCATCCTTCAACAGCGCACGCCGCCGTTCATCAAGGTCACGGAAGCCGCCCAGATAGGACTGACCGCCGCGACTGCAGAGGCTCCGCTCGGCTTCATCCAGATTTTCACGAATATATTTCATATCAAGCATTGGTAAACACCTTTATTTTTAGATAGTAAGCGTGTATTTTGTAGCACTTGCGCCAGTAGACGTCAATGCAAAAGAGCCCTATGAAATCAATCCTGACGTACATTTTCATGTTCACCATACTCCTCTGTCAGCCGCTGAAACTGCATGCAGAGGAGATTATTATTAATGCCGTTGGCGATATCATGCTTGCCGGAAAATGGGCGCCACTGCTGCGACAGAAAGGGTACGACTACCCGTTCAAGGGTGTCAGAAAAGAGCTTGCATCAGGCGATATCAATATTGCGAACCTTGAATCACCCATCGCAACAGGAGGCCAGGAATATTCCGGGAAAAAATTTCGTTTCCGTGCTGAACCGCAGGTGGCAAGAGCTATCAGTTCTGCCGGTTTTAATCTGGTAACACTCGCCAACAACCACAGCATGGATTTTGGCGGGGAGGCGCTGGCAGAAACGCTGCAGCATCTGAGCAACAATGGCATCGCCTGGATCGGAGCCGGTGAAAATCTCTCTGAATCGCGCAAAATGGCGCTTTATACGGTTAAAGGTAAAAAAATCGCCTTTCTCGCTTACTCATTGACTCAGCCGATAGAGTTTTTTGCCCGGCGGGATCGACCCGGAACGGCTCCCGGTTATGAAAAACTGGTGACGGCCGATATTGTCGGTGCCCGAAGCCAGGCTGATTACGTTATAGTCTCATTTCACTGGGGAAGAGAGGCAACAGAAACGGTGCTGCAGTTCCAGCGCAACACAGCTCACAGCGCCATCGAAGCCGGGGCGGATGTCATTATCGGCCACCATCCGCACATACTTCAGGGGGTCGAGTGTTACAAAAACGGCATCATTTTTTACAGTCTCGGCAACTTCGCCTTTGCCAGCAAAAGCTCTGTTGCCGATGTCAGCGCCATTGTCCGCATTAGATTGGGTGATAACCGACGGGAAGCCGAGATTCTGCCACTCGATGTTCTGAGCCGACGGGTCAATTTTCAACCGCAGTTGTTGAAGGGAGCAAAGGGCGCTGCGGTTATTGAAAAGCTGAACCGGCTTTCAGTGCCGTTTAACACGGAAATTCAAAGCAAAGAAGGCAGATATACGATACCATTCTAACGTAAAATGCCTTTAACAACCTGAAACCGATTTTCGGAATAACACGGAGCAACGGAGAACACGGAGAAGAACAAAACCTACATATAATTGCATAAACACCGGCTAAACATTTTTTTGGCAACCCATACCTTTCGTTTTACCCGTTTGCTTGCTTTTTACGCTCTCCGTGTCCTCCGTTGCTCCGTGTTTAATTGTTTTAAAAGGTTGAATTACCCATGAAAATACTTCTCACAACCCTGCACTCCAAATATTCGCACGCTTCACTGGCGCTCCCCTGCCTCGCCGCTTACTGCCGTGACATCCCTGATACCGATATCGTAATCCGCGAATGGACCGTTCACGAACCGCGCGAACATCTCCTGAGGCTGATCATCGCCGAGCAGGCGGATCTGATCGCCCTCTCCTGTTATATCTGGAATATCGAACAGACGCTGAAAATCGTATCTGATATAAA
>CAYQMO010000283.1:0-4765 GCA_964418315.1 uncultured Geobacter sp.
GCTTCAACGCCTGTCCCATTTCTACCTGCGCTTCGAAGAGTTGCGGATGACAGTCGACACAGGTGCCAAGCGGCCCGTGAGGAGCCATGACGGTCTGGCCATTCGGCAGGCGGTAGCTGTTGCCGACTTGCCTCCCCTGACTGGTCCAGGCAACCAGTTGGCCGGTGACTGCGCCGGGTGCTGTATTGTTGAAGTCAATGACTCCGCCGACCAGCTCGGCAGCACGGTTGATGGGGATGGCGAAGCCTATGCCGTTGAAAACGCCGGTAGGGGCAAAAATAGCGGTGTTGATGCCGATGACTTCGCCGCGTACATTGAGCATCGGCCCGCCACTGCTGCCGCTGTTGATGGACGAGTCTGTCTGGATGAGATTCTCAATAACGACGTCACCAATCTGTAGAGTTCGGTTGCGACTGCTGATCATTCCCGAAGTTACGCTCTGCTCAAGACCGAATGGACTGCCGATGGTCAGTACCATGTCGCCGGTTCTCGTTGCATCGGAGTTACCTAGGGTCGCGTGCGCAAAGGGACCAGATCCCTGAATCAGCAGCAGCGCCATGTCACTGCGCAAATCCCCCTTGACCAGCTTGAGTGGATATTCTCTCGCGCCTCCTGCCCCATACACGGTAACTTTTAAAGCTTCAGCACCGACTATGACGTGGTAACTGGTCAGTAGATAGCCACGCGGGTCTATAATGACTCCTGATCCGGTTCTGGCGAAAGCCACGTCAGCAGGTAACGGGTCAATGACACCCTGATTGGCGACGTTAGGCACATTTTTCATAGCGGCGGTAATACTGACCACTGCCGGTCTTACGGCATCGATAATTCCATGATAGGAGGTTTGGATCTCTCCAGTGGTGACGGGTGGTGTTGATGATGATGGGGCAATATTACCGCCGGCGACAGGTAGTGCCTCGGGACTCTTCGGTTGTCCAGCCTTGGAGCTTCCGGAGAGGAAGTTGTTGACGTATCCTTTCTGCTTTCCGCCTTCGTACAGTGCCCAGGCAACTGTTATGATAGACGTTGCCACCAATACCCATATCCAGGGTTTATAGTTCTTGGGGCACTTAATTTCAGTCTGCTGAACTGTATGTGCGTCACTCTCGGCCCTTTTTTCTGATGACATCAGCAGCTCCTGGGTATCTTCTCGATCATCTGTTTCTCTGCTCTACTTCCCTGCGATCAGTCACGGAATGTATGGTTCAAAAAGCACATTGGCGGTGACGTGCCTACCAAGTGATGCCTGAATGCTCTCTTTAACATGCTGTCCGATCAGATAGCCTTCCTGATGACTCAAGGTGTGATCTATCTTAATGGTAATTTCGATCCATATACCCTGTCCCAAATGCCGCGCTACAACTTTGGCAACCTTACGCACCCCCGGTAATGCCCGGGCTAGCGCCTCAATACGTTCAACAGTTGCTTCAGGCGCTGCAGAGTCGAACAGCCCTTTTATTGAGTCGCTAAACATTGCAATGCTCACCCGTATTATGCAGACCGCTTCGACGAGCGCCGCCAATGGGTCGAGAAAGGCCATGTCTAAATAGTGTGCGCCAAATACCGCAACGGCAACCATGACCGATAATAAAGCATCGGAGCTGTTGTGGCGGGCATTGGCAAGCATCGCGGGACTGAACCGTTTGTCACCGACGCAGCGAAGATACTGGGCCAGCTTGTAATTTGCTGCTACCGAGATGAGTGCTGCCCAGATGGCAATCGACTTTGGAACGTTACCGGCACCTTGATAACAGAGCCAGAGACTCTGCGCCGAATGAACGAACAGGGTGATCGTCGAGATGATCAGACCGGCACTTATCAGGAACAGGACGACATATTCGACTTTGCCATGGCCATAAGGGTGCTGATCGTCAGCCGGTTTACCCGACAGCTTGACGCCGATTACAACGACTAGCGAGGCGATACACTCTTTGAATGAAAAGAGCGCGTCACCTAGTACAGCCTTGCTGCCGCTGAGGTAGCCGATAACCGCTTTGAACAGCGCCAGTGCCAGGTTTGCGTAGACCGCTGCCCAGCCAGCCTTCTTTTCACAGGTGAAGCACTCCGGTAACTCGCTGCCGCTAACACAAGTACCCTGCTTATCTGGGTCAGTTTTGTGAATAAAATCCTGCCATTTCATCAGTTATGCGGAGGCGCTGGGCTGTATGTCACATAGTTCATCAATCTTGCGATTTGCAAAAAAATCTACTTTTTTGACCAACTCCGGATTGGACCTGTTGAGCAGTTCATAAATGACCGCACCGATAAAGATACCTGAGAAAAACCCGATAAATACCTTGCTCATGTAGTCTCCTTTTCCAAATGTTTTTCCCAGGTTACAATGTTACTCCTGTTAAGAGAGTCACTGACATGGCTACTCACTATATCTTTTTTAAGCAGTTCCAAAGAAGCCCTGGCAACATTCAGGCGGCTGTTTCTTTCGCCAATAACAGACTTGAGAGGATGCCATGAATGCTTGGTCATACTGTTCTGATCGTCACTGCCGCTCTCTTGCACTTCCTGAGCTTCCTGATATTTCAGTAGAATTTTGAATTCCAGCATCGTCAGATGATAGACAATCTCCTTGCTCGTTGACAAAGCCTCACGAAAATCAATCTCAACCTGTGCAGCCTTTTGTGAGTTGAACTTCGAACTGTTGTGCCACTCAATAACGCGCTCTGCGGCGACATGAAATTTCCTATGACATTCAACCAGATAGCCGATTTCAGGGATTTCCTCGTAATTACGCAGCCCTTCACCGTAAAGCCATACGCCCAGCTCGCAAACGTAGTAAGAAGGGAGGGAAGCCGAAGTCGTCTCTTTATGAAGGAGCCGTTCGAGCTGGTATACCCACTCGACATGGGTGATCCTGGCGACTGTAATATCAATCATAGGTAGTGCCTCCTCGCACAACATTTATTTTAGAAATTATTTAGACAGATACAGGAAGGCGGTTCTGATAAGGGAACAGAACCGCCGGGAAAGAATGAACTACTATAACGGGAATAACGGCCATTTTTCTCTGTTTATTCAGCCGCTTCCAGCTATAAGCCTTTAGAAACCCGGATATAGCCTCTAACCAGGTCTTTTTTCAGGAGATCCAGCGAAACCTTGGCAACGTCGAGTCGACTGCTTTTCTCTCCAATTACCGACTTTAGCGTCTGCCAGGGGTGGTTGATCATGTTTTTAAATCCCGCAGGTGCAACCTCCTGAGATTCTTGATACTTCTGCAATATTTTAAATTCCAGCAGTGTCAGTATGTAAAGAATTTCCTTACTGGTATTTTTTGCGTCACGGAAGTCAATTTCAGCCTGCGCTGTCATTGTAGAATCAGATTTAGAACCGTTATGCCAAGCAACAACTTTATCGGCAGCAACATGAAAGGATTTATGGCTCCTCTCCAGCATACTGATCTCAGGAATTTCATGGTAGTTATGTAGCCCCTCGCTGTAGAGCCAAATGCCAAGCTCGCAATCATGATAGGACGGGAGTGTTACAGTTGTGGTGGCAGTTTCCCTTAAAAATGTTTCAAGTTGAAGCATCCACTCCATATGGGTAATTCTGGCTACTGTGATATCAATCATTCAAAAAGTCCCCCAAATTTTTTTTGTACGCGGTTTATCATGACTTCTCCAAAAAATTCCAACTGTAGAATCTTACTGAGCAGACAATGCACCGGATGAACATAATATACAATAGTGATTTAATTGCTGAATAATAGTGATATATAATAGCTATTATGGTGAAATAAAGGAACTGTCAAGCAGAGTATCGAATTTGTTGCAGCTCAGCGCGATAAAGCACTACAACCTGTTGCAATGAGTGTTGCCCCGATAGTGGGGTGGTAGCACCGCTAATACCCTTACAGCTTGAGGCTGGAAAATAAAACCTGCCGGCTAACAATCAAGGTAAAAACCAGGAATAAAACTACTGATGCTGCAACAAGTTTTCGTTGAATTGCAGGGATGATATTCTTAAGGCTTTCCTTCTTGCGAAACCTTTGCAACAGCCCGACGCCAAGTCCTGTTACCGTACCCGACAGCAGCAGAATGTACAGAGGGTATCCCATATAATCATATTCTTTCTGCAATATGCAAAACGGGCAGTGATGAGAGGGCATTTCGTAGAAATAGAGGGAAATGAAAGAGATAATCGAGATGATAGATATTACGAATGTGATTCCGCTCAAACTGGCGAAAAGGTTGCCACCCTTACCATTCAGAAAAAACCTTATGCCTGCCGCAAATGTCGCAACCATGCAGGTATAGAAGAGTATTTTTGCCGGAGTGCCCGGCATGGCCAGAATCTCTGAAGCAATTCCCCTTGAACTTTGACTGAAAAGAGTGCCACAGCAGGAGGTAATTACGTCCGGTTTGAGTATCAAAAAGTAGATGCCTTGCACCACGGTTTCAGCCAGAATGAAAGGAGCCATTATTAACAACAGCAGATACTTGACACGGATCAGCGGGTAATCATACCCTCGGTTGTCAGCGTGGTTGAGAATCAGCCACAGGCCGGCCATAATGAAGGTGGTTATTTTGAGCAGCAGTGCCGGATAACCAAAGCCGTTGACCGTAAGAGTTCCAACAGCGCACATGGCTCCCACAAACAAGTGACAGATACTGTCGGCAGTCCGGATGAACAGAAACAGTGAGACCAGTTGAAATGCCAGGAAATAGCTGACAATCGTTGAGATCAGATAAGTGCGGCGTTCCAGGGAAAGTTGAAGCTCGCTGCCGCTGGTGATGTCCCAGCGGCGCAATAT
>CAYQMO010000284.1:0-4745 GCA_964418315.1 uncultured Geobacter sp.
TGATTGAAATTGGCTAGACTTAACTGGACTAACTACCGACGGAATGCATGCTAACTAATTGATATTGTGGTGTAATGTGAATTATATTAAAATGCTTTCAAATTTTCGAATCTCGTTTCCCGCTCCAAGAAATTCAAGGACTTACGCAACATTGCGTGAGTCCTTTTCTGTTTACTGTGCTAATTTTGTGCTAAATGACATTTAGGAGTTTAGAACATTGATATGTAACGGCAGCTTTTTTATTCACATGGCGATGCAATTCATGGTAAACAGATAACCTATTTTATACTGAACATGGGGGAATAAATGACTGAATACAGACCAATGCAAAATCTGCCTGAGCCATCCGGATACAAAGCCGGAGACGTGTTGCTGCTCTTCGGGGAGCTGTTTGGACGTGGATATGCGAACGGTCTTGTTGAAGAAGCAAAACGAATCGGCATGACCGTTATCGGCACAACCGTTGGACGCAGAGAAAATGATGGGACACTACGACCGCTCTCGCCTGTAGAGCTGTCTGATGCGGAAGCACTTCTTGGTGGGAGGATCATAAACATTCCGCTGGAGGCCGGTTTTGATATGGAATGCGTTGACGAAGCTCCTTCCATAGTGGAACAACTGAAAAAAGCGCGCCCGGATGATTTTGCTGCAATAAGTTTTATCGACGGATCTGTTGAAAAAGCATCTGCCGCCGGCAGTGCCCGCTTCCGTTCGCATCTGGCACAACTCGAAGCAGAGCTTCTCAACTGCATACCGGCTGAATCCAATATCCTCCTTGCTCATTCAATGGCGGGCGGGATCCCCCGGGCTCGGGTTTTCATGCCGCTTCTGAACCGAATTTTTAAAGGAACCGGCGACAGATATCTCTCCTCTGAATCTTTCTGGAACAGCCCGCTCGGTCATCTCTGTGACATCAGCTTCAACGAAGTGACCGCCGATACCTTCCGCTACCTGATCGAAGGCACTGCCGCCCTGCGAGGGAGAAACAGTGCCTTCGGAGCCAAAGTCTGCTATACGGCGTACGGCTATCACGGCACCGGAGTGCTGATTGGCGGAGAGTATCGCTGGCAGTCCTATACACCATACGTACAGGGATTTGCGAAGAAACGGCTTGAAGATATCGCCGCAGAGGCTACTGCTCAAGGAATTCCGGCAACAGTGTTCAACTGCCCTGAAATCCAGACCAATTCCAGTGCGCTTTTTCTGGGTGTTGAAATATCACTTTACCCGCTCTTGGCCGCTCTTCGTCGTGAATCCGGGGAACAGATTGCTGCTGCCGTTGCGACCCGTTGTCAAGCATTGCTAAAGGATGGTGAAACAGTCGCCGGTTTGCTGAAACAGGCTGATGACTATCTTTCCTCTCCGGTACTGGCTCAAATTGTTGACTTCTCAACTTGGCCTCAGCATAACAGTCGCGAGCAGGCCGAACTCATGTTGGCAGCATCAGCGGAACTTATGGCAATGCACGCCGATCAGAAACAGCTCGTCTGCGCCGAATTATCCAGGATTGTGTTCCTAGCCACCGGCAGACTTATACTGCACAGCTCGTGGAACCCACCATCATCAACTCTCTGGCTTAACCACGATGTAATCGCCCAACTACTTGCGGATGCTCGCGGGTCAGAAATCATATAATAAATGGGGACTCGTATGAAAACTGCAGTAACACTGATTACGCTCATGATTTTTGCTTCTCTCTCTTTCCAGGGTTGCGCCACCCCTGAGGTTATGAAATCCGCTGACCAACTGTATAATGAAGGCGAGCAGTTCTATAAGGATAAAAAATATCAGGACGCCATTGCCCAGTGGAAAAAAGTCAAGGAGACTTATCAGTCCCCGGAACTTTCGACAAAAGCGGAAATCGGTATTGCCAACGCCTATTTCATGAATGAAGATTTTATTGAAGCTGCGGCCGGTTATGAAGATTTTAGAAAACTGCATCCGAAACATCCTCAATCCGATTTTGCCCTGTACCGTCAGGGGTTGAGTTATTTCAAACAGATTCACAGCATTGACACCGACCAGACTCCGGTGAAAAATGCTCTAATGGTGCTTACTTCATACCTGACACTCTATCCGAGCGGGGAGCACGTTGCTGAGGTACAGGAAAAACATCGTGACTGCCGCGACAAACAACTTCAGTACGAATTATACGTGGGACGTTTCTACTTGAAGACGGATGCCTACAAAGCGGCAATCGGCCGTTTTGAAACTTCTCTCAAAATGTTCCCGGAAACGGCGCGGCGTGACGAAGTGCTTTATTACCTCAGTAAAGCATACCTGGAGGATGGCCAGAAAGCTAAAGCACAAGAGCTGCTTGTTCAGCTTACCCGTGAATTTCCGAACAGCGTACACAACGCTGATGCCAGCAAAATCTTGAGCTCTCTCAACAAACCATGACCGGCGACGGAACTTCGATAGTGGCTCAGATCATCGTCGTTGCCGTGGCCTACCTGATAGGATCGATCCCGACCGGCCTTCTGCTCGGCAAGCTATATGGTATAGATGTCCGGAAAGAGGGGAGCGGCAACATTGGAGCTACTAATCTGTACCGTACCGTCGGGCGTAAAGTTGGCATTTTAACGCTGATTGGCGACTGCCTCAAGGGACTGCTGCCGGTGCTGATAGTAAAAGCAAGCACATTTCCGCCTGAGTTGGCCGCCTGGGTCGGACTGGCGGCTTTTTGCGGTCATGTCTTTTCTCTGTTCCTTAAATTCAGAGGGGGAAAGGGCGTTGCAACGGCGTTGGGGGTTTTTCTGGCGCTGGCTCCGGTTGCAGTTACGATTGCGATAGCTCTGTTTGCAGTTATGATGTTTGTATGGCGCTACGTTTCGCTGGGCTCAGTTTCTGCCGCAGCGGTAATGCCGCTGGCGGTTTATCTGCTGGAGAAAAACTGGACAGTCACCTTGGTGGCAGCCATAATTACTATCATCGTCATAGCGCGACACCACGAAAATTTAAGCCGCCTGTTATCCGGTACGGAGAGCAGATTTAAAGCATGAAAATCGGATTTAATGCCCCGGAACATCCACCATAAGTCACCAGAAGGTCTGATAAAATCCATAAAAGGTTTGGAGGTAAGATGAAGTTTGAGAATATGGGAAAAAAAGCAGTCATACTGGCTCTGCTGTTGATTGTGACTGCGGTTGCCCTGTTTGCCGGTTATGCAGCGATTACGCTTAACGTGAACTATTCAAAGGGTGAAAGAGTTGGCTACGTCCAGAAATTTTCTGAAAAGGGGTGGCTCTGTAAAACCTGGGAAGGTGAACTACAGATGCTGCCGGTACCAGGCGCTATGCCGGAAAAGTTCCTTTTTTCCGTACGCGACGAGAGCTTAATCAATAAACTTAATACCTCCATGGGTAAAAAGCTGGCGCTCTCCTACGAACAGCATAAAGGCGTCCCCACCAACTGTTTCGGTGAATCAGAATATTACGCAGTTGCCTTGAAATTACTGGAATAGGTACTCTGGGCGGGGGCAACTCCTTACATAAATTTTGAAAACAAATAAGTGTCATACGTGAATCGGGAAAGAAGATGAATCCATGAAGCAAACTTCCGTAATTCTGTCCATCATCACTCTGCTTTTTTTCTGCACCTCCTGCGCCGCCAAAAAAGAAAAGTCCAAAGCTAAGCCGCCGGTACCGGTAAAGGTAATCCAGGCTATCCAGAAAAATGTGCCGATTCAGGTTAAAGCTATCGGCACCATTGAGGCGTATACTACTGTTGCGATCAAATCTCAGGTAAGCGGCCAGATAGCGAAGCTCCATTTTACTGAAGGGAGTGACGTGGAAAAAGGCGCCCTGCTGATCAGCATCGACCCGGAACCGTTCCAGGCGACGCTAAGCCAATTTGAGGCAGCTCTGGCCAAAAACCAGGCTCAGGCTAAATTTGCCCGTGAACAGGCGGCGCGCTACGCACAATTACTCAAGGAAGGGATCGTCACCAGTGACCAGTATGAGTTGCTGCAATCAAATGCCGACTCGCTGGCCGCCACAATAGCAGCAGATCGTGCCGCCATCAGAAATGCTAAAATCCAGCTCGGTTATTGTTCCATCCGCTCGCCAATCTACGGTCGCACCGGCTCAATTGCCCTGAAACCGGGCAATCTGGTGAAAGAGAACGACCTGCCGATTGTAACCGTCAATCAACTCGCTCCGATCTACACAACCTTTGCCATTCCTGAAAAATTGCTGGCTGAGGTAAAACGAGCCATGACAGGCAATGAGTTAAAGATTGAGGCGGTAATTCCGGATGGTCCGGGGAGCGCAGAGACCGGGACGATCAGTTTTCTGGATAATGCCGTAAATCCGGCAACCGGAACCATCAAACTCAAAGGGCTCTTTGCCAATAAATCAAAAAAACTCTGGCCGGGACAGTTTACCGATGTAATCATGACGCTCGGTATCCGTAAAAATGCCTTAGTTGTGCCGACCAATGCTATTCAGACGAGCCAGCAGGGGCAGTTCGTGTATGTGGTGAAAGGTGATAATTCAGTGGAGATGCGTCCGGTTACGGCGGCTATGGCGGTTGGTGAGGAGACTGTCATAGACAAAGGATTGGCGGCGGGTGATACCGTGGTGGTAGATGGGCAGTTGCGGCTGACCCCAGGGGTGATCGTTGAGATGGGAGAGAAGCAGAGTGTGAAAGTGAAGTAAAGTTTTTACTCTGTTGCTCCGTTGCTCTGTGGTTCAAATGCTTTTTCTAGGTTTAAATGCTTGATCCCCGATTTAAGGACAGACCCT
>CAYQMO010000285.1:0-1388 GCA_964418315.1 uncultured Geobacter sp.
CTTTCTGTTTATTCAGGTGTAAGAGTGACACCGATTTTGCTCGAAAGCGCCAACAGTGCCTCATGGGCCGCAGCAAAATCGAAGTTCATCAGATGCTTTTTAAGCCGACGAATATCATTATACGGCAAGCCGGACAATTCGCTCTGATAATCTCCCAGATAGTGCTCCACCTTGCCGTTCCTGGTTATAATATAGTCCTGCAGGCTGCTTAGAATAGGTGTGACAACGGCTAGATCGATCGAACCTGGCAGTAATTTGTCGTCTGTCCCAGTAGTAGCAGCCGGCAGGTGTATCTTCAACTCGGTCACCAGACGTTCCAGCTCGGCGGCAAATCGCTCAAGATCAGTCATTATAGTTTCCGACGGAGCACCCTGCCTGATGGCTGTTTCAAGGGTCAGAGCCAGCTTCTCCAGCTCCACCGCTCCAATTGAGCCGGCACAGCTTTTAATCGTATGAGCTTGACGGTGTGCCAGGTTTGTATCTCCTGCGATCAATGCCTCACCAATTACATTTGCCGCATTCGACTCGATATTCACAAAAGCCCGTAGGCTCCAGAGGTACAACTTATTGTCTCCGTCGAGGCGACTTAGAGCACCGGAGATATCCAGACCTGCAATGTTAGGGATTACCGTTGCATCGCCCATTTCGTCATCAGGCTGTTCTCCCGGATTCAGACTTGAGTTTCGGCCCCCAAGGAAAGATCCTATGGTTCGCAGCATGGTTTGGGCATCAATCGGTTTGGTGACGTGGGCGTTCATGCCGGACTGCGAAATCTTCTGCCGTTCCTCCTCCATGGCATGAGCCGTCATTGCGATAATGGGGAGGGTGATAAAACGGCTGTCCGCCCTGATCAGTCTGGTGGCCTCATAACCGTCCATGACAGGCATTTGAATATCCATAAGCACCAGATCGTACTGCGTGCTGCCTCTGGTAATCAGTGTCACCGCTTCCTCACCGTTGACGGCTATATCCACTGTAGCGCCGCTCTCTTTCAGAAGTTCAATCGCCAGGTGCCGGTTTGTCTCGTTGTCCTCTACCAGCAGGATTATGGAATCTGAGAAATTGTATGACGTCCCCTTATATTCCGATTTAACAGCGCTGATTTTCAGACACTCTTCCTTGTGACTCCCCTGGGCGATTCCGAACCATGCTGTGAAGCAGAAACTGCTCCCTTCTCCTTGCACGCTTTCGCACCATATATTGCCATCCATCAGTTCCACCAACTGCTTTGAAATCGATAGCCCAAGTCCAGTGCCGCCAAACTTGCGGGTGGTGCTGCCATCGGCCTGGGTAAAAGGTTGAAAAAGTTTGTCGATCTGTCCGGGTGAGAGGCCAATGCCGGTGTCGCGCACGGAAAATTTGAGCTGCACCCGATCATTTCCCTCTGC
>CAYQMO010000285.1:1398-4705 GCA_964418315.1 uncultured Geobacter sp.
GCCACGCTCCGTGAATTTGACAGCGTTGTTAAGCAGGTTTACGATAATTTGGGTGAGTCGGTGCGGGTCACCGATCAGACAAGTGGCTACTTCCGGCGAAGTATCAACCAGCATGTTCAAACCCTTATCCAGGGCTTTTTGCTGCACCATACTGACCACATTTGAGATAACAATATCAGGCCTGAATGGAATATGTTCCATATTAAGTTGACGTGCCTCTATCTTGGAAAAGTCAAGAATGTCGTTGATAATGTTGAGCAGCAACTCTCCGGCTGAGTGTATCTTGCCGATATAATCGTGTTGACGCGGCGGCAGGCTGCTTTTCAGAACTAGGGCGGAAAAACCGATGATCGCGTTTAACGGCGTCCGTATTTCATGGCTCATGTTGGCTAGAAATTCGGATTTGGAACGGTTGGCCGCCTCAGCAGCATCCCGTGCCGCACCAAGTTCCTCGGCTATCCGTTTATCCTCTGTAATATCTTCCTTGATGGCCACAAAATGCGTGATTTGATTCAGCTCATTCCTGATGGGTGAAATCGAGGCATGCTCCCAGTATAACTCACCGTTCTTTCTCTTGTTGCAAAAGTCACCACGCCACTCATGACCGGAACTGATAGTACTCCAAAGTTCCTCAAACAGCTCTTTCTGATGTATGCCAGCACTCAATATTCTGGGATTCTGGCCAATTGCTTCTTCAGGAAGATAGCCGCTGACCTCGGTAAATTTCGGATTAACATATTCGATCAGACCGAGGCGATCGGTTATAACAACAATTGCAGGGCTGTTTACGACCGCACTCGATAGCTGTTGCAGCTTTTTCTGTGTCTCTTCCGCTTCGATTCGCCTCTGTTCGAGTTCACTATTGATAGTAATCAGTTCATAGTTTGCGCTTTCAAGGGATCTTGTTCTTTCCTTTACCCGCTGTTCAAGTTCCAGCGTGTGATTATGAATAATCTTTTCTGCATGTTTACGGGCTGTGATGTCAGCAAAACTCGCCAGACTTGCCCATACATTCCCCTGATCGTCGGTTATCGGAGAGCCGTATACCTCCAGGTGAATGTGGGTCCCGTCGGGACGCACGACCACCATGTCGTCAACATGGGAGGTCTTGCCGCTCATCGCCAGCACAACCGGCATCTCTTCCGGCGGATATGGTACACGGGTACCGATCCTGAAAGCCTTGTAAACATCTGAAAGATTGTCCCAGGTTACATCGGGGAGAATTCCCCGCCCCAGAAGATCAAATGCGGCATCATTAGCCAGCAGCGGCTTTCCGGATGGCACCTCCACCATGAAAACGCCCACGCTGAGGTTTTTCAGCAGCGCGGCGAACAGACCATTCTGATTCCTTAGTGCCTCCTCACTCTCCCGCAGTTTTGCCGTTTTCAAATCTACAAGCTGCTCCAGCGATTCCTGGTATGCTAAATTCTCATTCTCAACACGTTTACGCTCAGTGATATCCTGGAGGCTTAGCAGCAGGCATTTTTCATCGGCAGAATCAATGAGAACGGTTGATCCAAGAAGGGTAAGCTCCTGCAGGTTCCCGTGGCAATTCATTGTAAAACTGTGCTCCAGGTTCAGATGCCGGTTTCCTGTCTTTAAGGTGTCATCAATAGTCGGAACCAAGGTACAGTTACTACAGTTTATTCCGAAGCCGCAGCAACGAGGAGCGTCGATAGCGTTGGCGCAGCCGAACACGCCGCAGGCATGACCACCTTTCAGATCCTCTTCGGCAATTCCGGTAAAAAGGTAGAAGGCATGATTCGCATAGAGGATTCGCCGGTCGGTATCGAGCAGGCACAACATGACCGGCACGTTGTCATAAATGGCTTTTAGTTCTAAGCGGTAGCGGATCAGAGCCTCTTCGGCACGCTTGCGATGAGTTATGTCGCGATTGCAGGCGCGGCGACCCAGTGATTTGCCGTTTGAGTCGAATATCTCCTGGCAAACGTGCGCAATCCAGCGCTCCTCGCCGCTACGGGTAAGTATGCGAAAATCCATGATCTGGCAATCCGGCGGCGTCAGACCGTCAGCATCAAAGTCAAGATGGTTTTTGAATCTGTCTCTGTCATCCGGGTGTATGATCCTGATCAACATTTCCGGATCCTGCCAGAAGTCATCTGAGCTATAACCGGTAATACGTTCGCAGGATGGGGAGCAGTAGGCAATACTCCCGTCTACAGCTTGCCAGTATTCCCAATCGTAGGTGTTGTCGGCAACAGCACGGTATTTTTGTTCGCTCGCCGACGTGACTTGCGCCAACCGTCTACTCCACGAGTAATAGATACCAAACCCTGCGCCAAACATCAGCATCGCGCTGAAGATGACCACCCACCAGGCTTGCGTTTTAATCGGCTCGGAAATCTCGGACAGATCGACCTTGGCAACGATCGCCCAGGAAGAACCGGGAATTTTTCTTGCTACAGACAGTACATCCACACCCCGGTAATCCTTGCCTTCGAATATCCCTTCCTGACCTAGAGCTGCCCGTACTGCAGCCATGCCGGTATCTGCCAGAGGGACGCGTAATTTCAGTGCCGTGCCTTTACGATGACGCAATTCGTTCAGGAAAAGGACCTCTTCCCCCTTGCGTTCAACCAGTAATGTTTCCGATGATGCGCTTAAAGTCGGCCAGGTTTGAATCAGCGGATAAAGGAATAGGTGCGGGTCGATAGCCAAAATCATCACGGCTACGGTTGTAAACTGTTGCTCAACAGCACGCCCGATCGGGATCACCAGATTAAGATGAATGTCACCGGCGTCTTCGTCCCGGTGAATATCGGAAAAAAAGACCGCAGGCTTCCGCACGGTCTCCTCAACCAGGCGCCGGGCTATGATGTCCAGTTGCTTGACCTCATCTATGGCCGAAACCAGCAGCGTTCCATCCGCCTTGTAGAGTGCTGCACTATTGTATCCGTAATTACTGCACAGGGTTGCCATCCAGGTTTTTAGTTCGTTCAGAGTGGCGGGAGGCGCCGAGCCTGCCAGATAATCATGGAGACGGTCAGCAAGGATGGTGTTGTTATGTATGGTGGCAGCATCACCAAGTCGCTCCTTGCGCCACTGGAGGATCTGTTCCGCCTTTAATTTTGCTATGGTGGTCAGTTCGTTCTGCTTTTCCTCTGTTATGAGCCGCTTGACATGGCTGAAGTAGCCGTAGCCCGCCAGGCAGATCGTGATGAATATGACGAAAAAAAGCATTATATGGCTGCGTTGAACCGCGCCGGAGTCGTTTTTTATATTTATTGACATATCTCTTCAATCTCTTTGTAAGCTATTTTTACACAGTCAGGGCAGATACCGTGAC
>CAYQMO010000286.1:0-4687 GCA_964418315.1 uncultured Geobacter sp.
TTTATGATCCGAACAGGGCGTATGTCATACGCCCCTACGATTTATAAACGGTACTTTTATAAAGTTCTATATCCCTAAAAAGGAGACCATATATGAAAAAACTTCTGCTGATGTCCCTCTTATTATCTGCTTTTGTTGTCCTGGAGCCGGGTTGCGCTACAGCCGATCAGCAGCCGGAAGTGATTGTTGAGAAGATGGCTGTCAAGCTGGTTCGAGGAGTTACCAATACGTTGACAAGTATTGCCGAAATTCCGAAGCAGACCTTCCTGACAGGAAGGGATATGGGAGCTGTCGGGTATGTTATCGGCCCGGTTAAGGGTGTTGGCATGACATTGTATCGTGCAATAATCGGTGTAACTGAAGTGGTTTTCTGCATGGTACCACAGCCAGGATACTATGACCCGATGATTGACCCGGAATATGTCTGGCAGGGGTGGGAACCAAAAAGAGATACGACAAAGGCGATTGAAGAAAAAGATCCGGTAGTGCCGGATGAAAATAAACCGCAGTGAGATAATCTGCTGATTTGGCTATAGTGTAATACTGATCTTCTCTCAGCGGCTTAACAGGTTTGTTCATGGCTATTGCAGATGATGTCATACTTCTTGATAAAAAGATGAGTGAATTGATCACCAAGTACGAACAGTACTTTATTGGTCTGGAAAAACGTGAACCGCTCTCATTATTGAAAGATGTTGAAGTATTGGTGCGTCGCTACAGTGGTGTGCCGATCAATAATACCATGTACAAGCACCGCTTCACCATGCTGGTGGCCCGCCTTAACACCTATCGTGAGCACTGGAACCGGATTTTGAAACTGATGGAGGAGGGGCGATATTCGCGCGACCGTTTTATCAGTGATCTCCGTCTGCGCCAGAAAGTTAAACCGGATCAGCCGGCACCCGATTGTCAAATTGCTTCGAAAGAGTCTGATATTGACCGCATCGTCCGCGAATTCCGTGACGCACGCATAGCCTGCAAACTGCCGGTTGACAAAATTACCCACGAATTAGTTGCGGCAACCATCGAAAAACAACGCTCAACCCTGGTGGCAAAGCTGGGTACCGAAGAATTTACTTTCCGGGTTGTTGTTGAAGATGGCAAGCCGAAACTGAAAGCCAGCCTTCACAAGCATTGATAGCTAAGTTTCCTTCCCAAACGAGTCCAATGTCCAATCTAATCCACCAGACAGTAGAATGCATTGCGACGCTCCGGCGTGGCGAACGGCGCATCGTGGTGCCTGGCCTCAAAGGTTCGTCTCCGGCTCTGTTTGTTGCAGAGCTGGTGCGGGCAGGCCTTGACACTCCGGTGGTGATAACTGCAACACAGGAAGCGGCAGAGGAGTTTTGCCGGGAACTAACCTTTTTCTCGCGAGGAGACCTGTTTGCCGGGCTTTTTCCTGCGTGGGATGCCGCGCCGTTTTCCGCCGCTTCTCCGCATCCGGATGTCACCGGCGCCAGGCTGGACACGCTCTTTCGGCTACAGAACAATCTCTCACGGATAACAGTCATGCCGGTTGCGGCTGCGCTGCAGCGAGTGCTCCCTCGAAAAACCCTGAGTGACGCTTCCTGTTATCTTCTCCCCGGTGAAGAGTTTGATCGTGATGACCTGCTGGCGCGGCTGATCCGGATAGGCTACGCTAATGTGCCGCTGGTGGAGGATCGCGGTACCTTTGCCGTGCGGGGTGGAATTCTCGATATCTTTCCGCCCAACCTGCCTACTCCGGTACGAATCGAATTCTTTGGTGATACTGCTGATACCATGCGTGCCTTTGATCCGCTGACGCAGCGCTCCCTGCAGCCGATTGAAGAGCTGGTGCTGCTCCCTTCGCGGGAAGTTTTGCTGTCGGACGAGGTTTTGGCGGATATTGCACCGCGCCTGAAGCAGTGCTGTGATGATCTCGACATACCGACCAATCGCCGTCGTCTGATTTTGGAAGATTTGCACAATGCCGTGTACTTTCAGGGCATTGACTTTCTCCAACCGCTTCTTCATCCAGGTCTTGAAACGGTTTTCGACTATATATCTGCGAATGTTCCGTTGATTCTGCTCGACCCTGAGGCGATAGATTACGCCTGCCTAAGCGTCTGTGACGATGTTGAAGCGGGGGTAGTCAAGGCGGCCACCGCCGGATTGGCACACTCCCCGGCGGGGGAGCTTTTTCTGGATGAGCCTGAGCTGAACACCATCATGGCTGGTCGCCGCGTAATCGAACTTCCAGGGCTGGTTCTTGAAACAGCAGAAATAAGCACGACGGTCACAGTTTTATGTCAGGACAACAGAGACCTGCGGGTGACTGTCTCAAAGGAGAGCAGTCATGCTCTGGCTCCGCTCGCTGCAACTCTGCGCGACTGGCTTGACAGCGGCGAGAGAATTGCCATTGCCTGTCACCAGCCGGCGCAGGCCGAGCGGCTTAAGGATCTATTGTCCCCTTATAAGATTCCGTGTGCTATTTGCGAAAATGGGTTTGCGGAGGTTCTTCCCACTCCCCAACCCTCCCCAGCTGGGGGAGGGGGTAAAAGCGGAGGGAGGATCAACATCCTTATCGGCGATATTTCCCGTGGTTTCCGGCTTACTTCATCCCGCCTGATTCTGATTGCCGAGGAAGAGCTGTTCGGCAGGCGTGTCAGGCGACGCGGCGTTTCCGAAGTGCGTAAGAAACAGCTCCTCGCCTCTCTGGCCGAGCTGAAGCAGGGCGATTACATGGTGCATATCGACCACGGCATCGCCCTTTATCGTGGACTGCAGCATATCAGCGTCGGGAACAGTGGCGGCGATTTCCTCTTGCTGGAGTATGCCGGTTCGGACAAGCTGTTTCTCCCGGTAGACCGCCTTGGCCTTGTGCAGCGCTACGTTGGTCCTGAAGGGAGTCATCCGGCGCTTGATAAACTGGGTGGGGTCTCCTGGGAAAAATCAAAGGGGAAGGCGAGCAAAAATATTGAAGAACTTGCCGGGGAGCTGCTGGAGATTTATGCCCGTCGCCAGCTCTCCGAAGGTTTCTCCTTTTCCCCGCCTGATGAGATGTACCGGGAATTTGAAGCCTCCTTTGCCTGGGAGGAGACCCCGGATCAGCTACTGGCTATTCAGGATGTACTGGCCGATATGCAGCATTCAAAGCCGATGGATCGCCTTGTCTGCGGCGATGTCGGCTACGGCAAGACCGAAGTCGCGCTGCGTGGTGCCTTCAAATCGGCGCTTGACGGCAAGCAGGTCGGCATCCTCGTGCCGACAACCATTCTGGCTCAGCAGCATTATGAAACATTCCGCGAACGACTCAAAGATTACCCGGTTACCGTTGACGTACTTTCCCGTTTCCGCAGCAGCAAAGAGCAGAAGGAAATTCTTGAGCGGCTCAAAAAGGGAAAGATTGACATAATCATCGGTACCCACCGCCTGCTGCAGAAGGATGTCGCCTTCAAGGATCTCGGCCTGATGATCATTGATGAAGAGCAGCGCTTCGGGGTCAAGGATAAGGAGAGGCTCAAATCGTTCCGGGCGGTGGTTGATGTCATGACGCTCACCGCCACGCCGATTCCGCGCACGCTCTATATGTCGATGATGGGGATCCGTGATCTTTCTATTATCGATACTCCACCGGTTGATCGTCTGGCGGTAAAAACCATCGTCTCCCGCTTTTCCGAAGAGTTGATCCGTGAAGCGGTACTGCGTGAACTGCGGCGAGGTGGGCAGATATTTTTTGTTCATAACCGCGTCCAGACGATCGGTAAACGGGCGGAGCTCTTGGCTCAACTGGTGCCGGAAGCCAAAATAGCGGTCGGGCATGGTCAGATGGGGGAGCATGAACTGGAGAAGGTCATGCTTGGCTTCATGCATGGCGAAACCAACCTGCTCCTCTGCACCACCATCATTGAATCAGGTCTCGACATCCCAAACGCCAATACGCTGATCGTCGATCACGCCGACAAGTTCGGCCTGTCACAGTTGTATCAGTTACGAGGCAGGGTGGGACGCTCCACACAGCGTGGCTACGCCTATCTGCTTATTCCGGGTGAGGCGGCGATCAGTTCCGATGCACGGGAGCGGCTGCGGGTGCTGCAGGAGATCTCAGAGCTGGGTGCCGGATTCCGCATTGCGACCCATGACATGGAAATTCGCGGCGCGGGGGATATGCTCGGCAGCCGTCAATCAGGAACTGTTACCGAAATCGGTTTCGAGCTGTACAATCAGATGCTGGAAGAGACCATCTCCCGCATGCGTGGCGAAGAACCGATAGAGCGGGTTGAACCGGAAATAAGTCTCAAGGTACCAGCCTTCATTCCGGAGGCGTACGTCAAGGACGCCGGGCAGCGACTGGTTATCTATAAGAAGCTGACCCAGGCGGAATCTGAAGAGGATGTGCTGGATGTGCAGAACGAACTACTTGATCGTTTCGGCAAATATCCGCTTGCGACATCATATCTATTCGAGATCATGAAGCTGCGGCTACTGCTCAAAAAACTGATAGTCAGGCATATCGATTTCGACGGTAAAGCGGTGATCATCTCCTTCCACCCCCGCACCCCGGCATCACCAGACACCATCATCGGCATGATGCGAAGTGAGCCGAAAAAATACCAGTTCACCCCCGATTTCAAGCTGGTCTGCACGTTGAAGGACACTTCGTTTGAGGGTATTATCGAGATGTCGAAGGGTGTGTTGCAGCGGTTGCTGCCCGGTTCATAGGTGT
>CAYQMO010000287.1:0-4658 GCA_964418315.1 uncultured Geobacter sp.
TCACAAAACAAGTTTTATTTTCAACCCTGGATATTCGGAAAACTCTCTGGCAATTAATACACCTAAAATAGCCTGAAGTGCTCCAACGATGGCAAGTGGTACTAGGGACAGTACAAACAAATCGCCCCCGCCGGAATACCCGACGGGGGCGATTTGTCTTTTTGCGGTATGCGCAGTCAAGCGTTTACCCCAGAATTGCCTTCATATCGGCTTCAACGGTCGTAATCGGTGCAATATTGAAGTTCTCTACCAGGAAGTTTAGCACATTCGGTGTTATAAATGCCGGTAGTGACGGTCCGAGTTTGATGTTCTTGATACCGAGATGGAACAGGGTCAGGAGTATGACGACCGCCTTCTGCTCGTACCAGGAAAGTATCATTGAGAGCGGGAGGTCGTTGACGCCACACTCGAATGCACCAGCCAGTGCCACTGCGATCTGGATTGCCGAATAGGCATCGTTGCACTGACCAACATCAAGCAGACGCGGAATGCCGCCGATATCGCCGAAATCCATCTTGTTGAAACGGTACTTGCCACAGGCGAGCGTCAGGATGACGGTATCCTTCGGCAGCTTCTCGGCAAATTCTGTGTAGTAGTTGCGCCCCGACTTAGCGCCGTCGCAGCCGCCGATCAAGAAGAAGTGCTTGATGTCGCCGGACTTGACTGCTGCAATTACCTTATCAGCCACGCCCAGCACCGCGTTGTGGCCAAAGCCGGTCAGGATCTCCTGACCAGGGCTTTCGGGCAGGCCCGGCAATTCAAGAGCCTTGTTGATGACCTCGGAGAAATCCCATCCGTCAACGTGCTTTACGTCAGGCCATGCGACGAGACCCCAGGTGTAGAGGCGATCTTTGTAGCTGTCCGAAGGCTTTTGAATGCAGTTGGTATTGAAGATGATTGCGCCTGGGAAGTGCAGAAACTCTTTGGCCTGATCCTGCCATGCGCCGCCAAAGTTACCGACCAGATGCGCATATTTTTTCAGCCCGGGATAGCCGTGAGCCGGCAGCATTTCACCGTGGGTGTAAATGTTGATTCCTTTACCTTCGGTCTGCTTGAGCAGCTCTTCAAGCATCTTCAGATCGTGACCGGTAACGAGAATGGCTTTCCCCGCCTTTGTGCCAAGCTGCACAGAGGTAGGAACCGGATGGCCGTACGCATCGGTATGTGCAGTATTGAGAAGCCCCATGACTGTCAGGTTCTGCTTGCCGCACTCCATTGATAGCCCGACGTAATCCATCAGCCCAAGATTTGCGTCGGTAGACGCGGCGAGTGCCTTCTGGAAAAAAGCCATGACTTCGTCATCAGTCTTGCCGAGGATCATGGCATGATCCATGTAGGCGGCCATACCTTTAAGACCCAGAAGCAGGATCTCGATGACGGAGCGGATATCTTCATCGGCATGCAGTGTACTAAGACTGTATGACTCGCCCTGAACGGACATCCCGGCCAGATCGTCAGCAGGTTTCCAGTCGGCAACCGGACCTGAGAGAGTCACACCTGCAGCAGCCTTGGCCTTCTCTTTCAGAGCAAAGCACTGCTTGATCATGCCGCCGATACGGGCTGCGTCAAAATCTACGTTGGTAACGGTTGAAAAGAGCCCCTCAATGGTAAAGCGGTCAATTTCTGCGTCGCGCCCCAACTTGTCGGTGTACAGTGCCAGGCTTTTCAGACCGTACATCAGATGATCCTGCAGTGCTGACACTTCCGGGTTTTTTCCGCATACACCCACAACGTTACAACCGGTACCGTTTGCTGCCTGCTCACATTGGTTACAAAACATACTCATGACTTTTCTCCTTTTTCTGGTTGGTTGACTAAACTCGTATGATGAGTTTTTTCATTTTTTATGGTAGGAACAGTACACCGCATTTTTCGGAAATTACTTGACGGTAGTCAAAAATTTAACTTTAAAGGAGAAATGAGATGTCTAAAGTATTTTTTACTGACATGCGAACCGGGCATAAGGAAAATCTGTTTGACAAAATCGCCAAACTGCTGACGTTGGCAGGCCTCCCCCAGTCTCTCTCTGAAGGGGATCTGACGGCAGTTAAGATCCATTTCGGTGAAAAGGGGAACCATACTTATCTCCGCCCGGTCTTTGCCAGGCGCGTTGTGGAGGAGATTAAAAAACTCGGCGCAATCCCCTTTCTGACCGATTCCTCAACTCTCTACCCCGGTCAACGCAAGGAGGCGATCTCGGCATTGACCTGTGCTATAGAGAACGGCTTCGGCTACGCCTGCGTTGGAGCGCCGCTCGTCATCAGCGACGGCCTGCGCGGCGTCACAGAAACCGAGGTCGCGATTGATGGTGAGTTACTGAAAAAGGTCTACATCGGCACTGAGATCATCGAGGCTGATGCGATCGTCGCAATGACTCACTTTAAGTGCCACGAGCTGACCGGCTTCGGCGGTGCGCTCAAAAACATCGGCATGGGGTGCGCCAGTCGTAAGGGGAAACTGGTACAGCACTCCAATGTGGCGCCAATAGTAGCGCAGAACAGGTGCATCGGCTGCGGCATCTGCCCCCGCTCCTGTGCTCATGACGCTATTTCGTTTATAAAGGAGAAAGCGTTCATCGACCCGGAAAAATGCGCTGGCTGTTCCCGCTGCATCACAGTCTGCCCGGTTACGGCGATCAACATCCAGTGGAACGAAGCCGCCGACAAGGTGATGCGCAAGATGGCAGAGTACACCAAGGGGGCGCTGACCGGTAAAGAGGGAAAAGCGGTCTACATAAACTTCATCACTCAGGTTTCTCCCGCCTGCGACTGCTACGGCCATTCTGACGCCCCAATCGTCAACGATATCGGCATCTGCTCCTCGACAGATCCGGTCGCGATTGACCAGGCGTGCGCCGATCTGGTCAACGCCGCGCGCGGAAACGAAGGTTCTGCACTGCAATCCGGCCACGAACCGGGTGGCGATAAATTTCGTGGCTGCTGGCCGCAGATACCGTGGGAAGTGCAGTTGGAACATGGAGAGAAGATCGGTTTGGGCTGCAGGAAGTATGAGTTGGTGAGGGTGTGATGGAACAAAAACCGTGAAAGCGGTAATCCAGCGAGTAACATCGGCCTCGGTAACTGTCGGGGATACGGTTGTCGGCCAGATAGGCCTTGGGATCATGGTTCTGCTTGGCATAGAAAAAGGTGACGCCGAGACGCAGGCTGACTGGCTTGTGGATAAAATCTCCGGACTGCGCATCTTCTCTGACGAGGAGGGCAAAATGAACCGCTCAGTTATTGATATCGGCGGTGCTCTGCTGGTCGTGTCCCAGTTTACTCTGGCCGGCAATTGTTCAAAAGGTAAACGGCCATCATTTGACACGGCGTCACCGGCGGACGAAGGGAAGCGATTATACGAATATTTTGTTGCCGCCGCCAGGCGAACCGACCTGCCGGTGGCAACCGGCATCTTTCAGGCTGATATGCAGGTGGCACTGGTAAATGACGGGCCGGTGACCTTTATTCTGGAGCGATGACATGATGACCAAAGAACTTACCCTCGGCTTTTCCCCTTGCCCAAACGATACCTTCATGTTCTACCCGCTCGTGCATGGCTTGGTCGACACTGGTGGCCTTTCATACCGGGAACGACTGGAGGATGTCGAAACTCTCAACCGGCTGGCTCTTGCGGGTGAGCTCGATGTCAGCAAGGTTTCCTATCACGCGTTTGGGCATATTCGTGAAGAGTATGCACTCCTCCGCTCCGGCAGCGCTCTAGGCCGCGGCTGCGGGCCACTGCTGATTGCCTCGGAAAAATATGATCCGCAGGCACTAAGCGGCAAGACCATTGCGATACCGGGTCGCTATACTACGGCGCTCCTCCTGCTGCAGTTGTTCAACCCGGAGTTGGATAATTTCATCATCATGCCCTTTAATGAAATCATGGATGCGGTATTAAGCGGCAACGTCGATGCAGGGTTGATCATCCACGAATCACGTTTCACCTATCAAGGTTTCGGCCTGCGCAAACTGGTCGATCTGGGGGAATGGTGGGAAGGTGAGACCGGCCTGCCAACCCCGCTCGGCGGGATTGTAGCAAAGCGGTCACTAGGAGCTGAAACGATTGCCGCAGTTGAGCGAGCACTAAAGGCCGGGGTCGGATATGCCCGATTTCACCCCGATGAGGCTGCTCGCTACATCGGTGAACACGCCCAGGAGATGAGCCAAGATGTCTGCGCCGCCCACATCGGTCTTTACGTCAATGATTTTTCAGCCGACCTGGGTGATGAAGGGGTTCAAGCTGTAACATGCCTGCTGCAGCGGGCTGAGCAGGTGGAAATCATACCATCGTCAACGACACCAATCTTTATTTTATAGCCATCGGGCGAATAAACTTATAAACCACTCCCACATCCTTGTTATATTAGGTCTGTTGTCCCATTCATCGCCATGAATCTGAATTGAATCGGCGAGATCTCTTGCAAACATTCTCTCCATCTCGGCAGCAAACTCACGACTCAGGATTATCGCATTGACCTCGTCATTGGTTAACAGGCTTAATAAATCCATGTTGGTTGAGCCGACTGTAGGCCATACATTGTCAATGGTTGCAGTTTTGGCGTGCAGCAGGGAGGTTCCATGTTCGTATATTTTTACTCCCGACTTCAAAAGATCGGAATAATAGTGCCGTTGCGCATAAAACGCCAACTTGGAATC
>CAYQMO010000288.1:0-4657 GCA_964418315.1 uncultured Geobacter sp.
CCTCTGAGGTTTGCTTTGCGCGATTGAGAACAAGTGCAATGCAATCGTAGAGCTGCGACTGACGAACCGGTTTGGTCAGATAAGCGGTAAAACCAACCTGCTCCAGAACGGCAGCGTCACCTCGCTGGCCTAACGATTTCACCATAATCAACAAAGTCGATTTTAAAAGTGGATCGGCCTTGATGCGACGACCGGTTTCAAGACCGTCAATACCCGGCATCATTTGATCCAGGAGGGCGATGCGGAATGGATCGTTCATCAGGGTCGCTTTGTGTAACAACATCAGAGCTGTATCACAGTTAGCGGCGGTCTCAAGTCTGCAGCCCCAACTCTTTAAAAGGGTGGCCATCAGAGTGCGATTGGTCGCGTTGACATCGACTACCAGAACTCGTGTCGATGAGATATCGGCTCGCTCCAAAACCTCCGAGGTTTTAGAAACCTCGGAGGTTTGCTTCTCAAGCCGGGTAGTAAACCAGAAGGTGGAACCCTTCCCCTCCTCACTCTCAACACCGATCTCTCCACCCATCAACTCCGCCAACTGCTTGCTGATGCTGAGCCCAAGGCCGGTGCCGCCAAATTTGCGCGTGGTAGAGCTATCAACCTGGGTGAATGGATCAAATACTGCGGCACGGCGGTTTTCCGGTATCCCTATACCGGTGTCGCGGACTGAAAAACGGATGATAAGCGATTTGCCCTGATCAGACTCAAGCTCTGCGCTGATTTCGACTTCCCCTCCGTGGGTAAATTTGATGGCATTACCAGCCAGATTGGTGATGATCTGTCGAAGGCGGCCTGGGTCGCCCTTCAGTGATGACGGTATAAGCGGATCAACTCGGCAGATCAGCTCCAGCCCGGCAGCAGAGGCCCGCATTGCAAGCATCTCGGCAGTGTCTTCAACTGTTGTTCTCAGATCAAAATCGACTGTTTCAATGTCAACTTTACCCGCCGCGATCTTAGACAAATCAAGGATGTTATTGATCAGCACCAGCAAGTTCTCGCCGCTTTTGTGGATGATCTCGGCGTATCCCTGCTGCTCATCTGTTAATTCGGTGTCCAACAATAGAGTGGTCATGCCGATGACGCCATTCATGGGAGTACGGATTTCATGGCTCATGCTGGCTAAGAACTGACTCTTGGCGATGTTGGCTGATTCTGCTTCCATCTTGGCCTCAAGCAATTCATTTTCAATACGTTTGCGTTCGGTGATATCAAAGATGGTGCCGATCAAACCGGCAGGTGAGCCGTCAATATTTGAATATGGTGCTTTGTAAAAAATTACATCGCGCAGTGAACCGTCGGTATGTTTGACTTTGGTTTCATACTCCTGCTTGGCGTTCTGGCGAATCAGTGTTAAATCCGCTTCGTGATAGATCTTTGCTAACTCCGCCGGAGCCAGATCATATACAGTGTGCCCTAAAACCTCTGCTTTTGGATGTCCCAGATAGTCGCAGAAAGCGGTGTTGCCTCCAAGATAAACTCCGGAGATATCCTTGTAGAATAGGGGGTATGGAATGGCCTCTATAAGATGTTCCAGAAAATGCAACTGATACTGAACCCCTTCCTCGTTCAGCTTGCGCTCTGTTATATCCTCTCCCACCGCCTGAAATTCTATCAGAGTTCCGTCTCCAGAATAAATTCCCCGCTGTGTCCAGCGTTGCCAGCGTAACTCCCCGGATGGCTGAAGGATTTGGTGTGTGTACTCTACTACAGGATTTTCGAGTGAGATTTCGGACAGTAACTTGGTGACACGGGATAAATCCGTTTCAGGAATGTTCGGAACAAAATTACTGCCAATAAGTTCGTCATGTTGCCTGCCGTAGTAGCGCGAATATGCTCCGTTTACAAAAGAGAGCCTGCCATCCGGTAGATAGCGGCAGATAAACTCCGTCTGGTCTTCAATAATGGAGAGGTAGCGGGTACGAGACACTTCCAGCTCCTCATTAAGTGACTTGACCCTAAGCAGCATCTTTACCCGAGCCAGGATTTCAGCGCTTTCAAATGGCTTTGAGATAAAATCTTCCGCTCCGGCCTCTATACCCAGAATTCGATATTTAATGTCGCTTAGCGAGGTAATCAAAATGACCGGTATAGCCCGGTATGCTTCTTCAGACTTGATCCGGCGACAGACTTCGAAACCGTCCATATTAGGCATCATCACATCAAGAAGGCAGATATCGACATGCTCTGTCCGGATTTTTTCCAGTGCTTCCAATCCGGTTGCCACTAACAGCACTTCATAATGTTGACAACTCAGGATCGCTTTCAGTAATTCGAGATTATAAGGTTCGTCATCCACGCAAAGGATTTTCTGTTTTCGGTGATCCATGATTTTATTCCTTCTTATTCCAGACACTTTGATTTCAGTGCTCCGAAGCGTCGAGAACCATCCATATACCACCCTTTGACAGCTTGTTAGCCAGGCTGTTGTGACGAATTAATGCTATGGCGGATAAATCCAGAATTTTGTCTTTCTGGAGCAGCAGCACTCCTGCATTATTGGAGAGATCCCGCGAAAGTTGCATACCTGAAATCAGATCGTTCGGCTGGACCTCGACTTCTCCGCGTATACCGGACGCTTTCTTGTCGAAATAGATGATGCGGGTAATCATCGTAAAATAGCCAATCAGATTGGGATCAAACCGGGTGCCCGCAAGAAGTCGAAGATTCATCAGTGCATATTCATCTCTATCTGTTGATACTGACCTTGCCGCATGCTCAATGAAATCGGCGATGGCTATCAGACGGGCGCCAAGCGGAATATTATCCTCCCGCATGCCATCGGGAAAACCGCTCCCATTATACGCTTCATGATGATTGCGCACCATCAGCCCTACATCCTGAAGATTTTCAAGCGCAGCAAACAGTTGCTGCCCCCGTTCCGGATGGGATTTAAATTCTATCAATTCGTTTGGCGTCATCTCGGATTCGTATTTCTCCGATAACAATCGACCTGTTCCAAGCGCACCTGCATCATGCAGAAGCCCAGCCAGTCGAACCTTTGCAACCTCTTCAGCAGAGAGCTTCATCCGGCGTGCGGCACCTCCCGCCAACTCGCTTACCGTCCTGGAGGAAACGCCGAAACGATCATTCATCAGCTCAAAGACCCCGGACAACAGTTCCAGGCTTTGCACATAGCCATGCAGTTCAGCAGCCCGTTCCTCCGCTGACATGAGCGCTATGGTTTTAATGCGTATCATTGTGATGCTTTGCAAAAGACGCTTTTTGAGATTACCGTTCCACTCCTCAAGCCCGTCCTGAGTCTCCTTCAAGGCAATATGCGCTTTGACGCGGTTGCGTACGATAACGCCGATTACCGGCTTGGTAATGTAGTCAACGCCTCCGGCTTCAAATCCGCGTGTTTCATCGCCAGGATCATGCAGCGAAGTCAAAAATATAACGGGAATCCTCTGTGTGCTTGCATCCGCCTTGAGAGCTTTGCAAACGTCATAACCATTCATTTCCGGCATTACGATATCAAGGAGAATAAGATCCGGTGGCATCTGTATGGCACTCTCGATAGCTTCATTCCCCCGGGTGGCGGTTCTGATGATGTACTCGGAACAGAGAATTGCCTCAAGAAGTGAGACATTCTCCGGAATATCATCAACGATCAGAATGCTGTGTTTTTTCTGCTGTTCCATCACCTGACCTCATTCCTCTCAAATAATTCGGCAAAGCTTTCGTGAATCTCCTTGAAAGCATCCAGAATCTGAGGATCGAAGTGCTGCGGAAGGGTGCGGCCATCACCGTCAATAAGTATGCGGCAGGTGGTCTGGTGGTCAAAGGCCGGTTTGTAGCAGCGCGCATTGCGCAGGGCATCATACTGGTCGGCCATATTCATGATACGACCCTCCAGTGGAATATTCTCACCGGAAAGAGCATAAGGATAGCCGCTGCCGTCAAAGCGTTCGTGATGACTGAGCGCGATCTTATCCGCCATGCTCATGCGATGATGCCCGCCGATAATTTTTGAGCCATACAGAGTGTGCGTTTTCATCTCGCGCCACTCATCTTCAGTCAGGTTATCAGTTTTTTTGAGGATAGACGCCGGAATGTGGATTTTGCCCACATCGTGCAGCGCTGCCTGAATGCGAATGGCCTGCACAAACTTTTCCGGCATTTTGAGATGCCTGGCAAGCAGCACACAGTAATTTCCGACACGCAGGATATGGTCACCGGTATCGTTGTCATTTGCCTCCGATGCTCTGGCAAGGGCAAAGACGGTGTATTCGAAGGCCGATTCCGTGTCCTTGACCTGTGCCGCCAAAGATCTCAGGAAGAGGCTCTGCATGGCAACACTGCTTAACACTATGGCATCATGTGTGGTAACTTCCCTGCTGTAATTGAGGGCGATGAGGCAGAAACTGTCATTTGCGTACCTGACAAAATTCTGAACTGTGATGGACTGTTTTTCAAGCTCTCCGGCAAGCTCTGATGCAGCCAGGTCCATATCCGTTTCATTACAAAATACCATTATCGGACTGCTGCCGTCTGAAAACGCACAACTATGATCAAGAGTCATCTCAACAATGCTTCTGTCTATTCCGCTCTCTTTGGCATCATAACGTAACCACCGGCTGTTTCCAGTTGCATCGAGCATACCGATGACAACGATTTGTGGACTACCGATGTTGTCAAGTTTTCTTCTGATGATCTG
>CAYQMO010000289.1:0-4654 GCA_964418315.1 uncultured Geobacter sp.
CTCGAAGAAATCTATGCCTCTCTGAAAACAAGTTATATCCACTTGGATAATGGAGCCTTTTCAGGGAAACTGCCCGATTATGGAAATCTTGTCGCGCTTAACCTGGAAACTATGACGCTGTTTATTCAGCCGTGGCTGGATGGATATGTGGAGTATTGACAAGAAGAATGCAGGCGGGGCGAATATATGCACTTAGAGACAGCAGGGCATCAGGAAAGGTGCCCTTTTATTTTAAACATCTTGCTAATTATAAACTTTCCGCGTACAGCAGTGATGTAGTTATATTCGGTACGGGGGTTTTATGGATTTTAATTGTCCAAAGTGTATGATGTCAGGTCAAATAGATGATTCTAATGTACCTGAAGCTGGAGTATATGCCACATGTCCACAATGCAACGAAAAATTTCTTGTCAAACGAGAGGCACCTAAAGTTTTTGTATTTGAACCGGTAGATTCGGTGGGTCAAGAAACTCAGCTTTCTGAAACAACGTCCATCCCCCATTACGAAAATAAGGCTTCTACACCGAAATCCACCAAACCAGTTAAAAAGATGGAGCCGATTTTATACGCTCTTGGAGCTTATGGAGGTTTTTTATTCCTTATTGGCGCGCTTATGGCGGAGTTGTTAACAACAGATAAGGTCTTGGTGGGAATCCTTGCTATGATTGCAGTAATTGGCTGGGTCTGTTCTACAATATACGGCTTGGTATGTTTGGGAAGGTGCTGGTCAATTATTCAAGGTATATCAGCAAGGACAACACCGGGAAAGGCTGTAGGTTTTTTGTTTATTCCGGTCTTTAATATTTATTGGGCATTTGTTGCGTACGTTGGACTTGCTGCTGATGTAAACAAATTTGCCGTGAGCCAAGGTCTCAAGATCCGCATAAATTACAGCTTGGCCGTCGCTTCGTGCGTCATTCTCTTAATTCCTTATTTGAACTTTATTTCGTTCATCTTTTTTACTGCGCTTTTTTATCAAATGGCTGATTTTTATAATGAAGTCATTGATAAATGGGAACAACTATCGGAACTCCCAGACACCAGTAAATCTGTAAATGCAGTAATGATTTCGATTGCGGCAGGTATTGCCGCGCTTGCTATAATCGGCATATTGGCTGCTATAGCCATTCCTCAATTCAGTGCATATAAGCGGAGGGCATTACAGAAGGCAGATGCTACACCTGTACTTGTGGAACAGGCTGCACCTGCTACTGTTAGAGGTTTTATCGAATCCAGCACCGGTATGGAATTTGTTGCTGTCAATGGCGGTTGTTTTCAGATGGGGGATAACTTTGGTGATGGAATGGCAGACCGGGAAAAACCGGTTCACGAGGTGTGTGTCAGCGACTTTGTTATTGGTAAATATGAGGTGACTCAAGGGCAGTGGCGGAAGTTAATGGGGAGCAACCCGTCCAAATTCAACAGTTGTGGTGACAACTGTCCGGTGGAGCAGGTAAGCTGGAATGATGTGCAGCAGTTTATCCAGCGGTTGAACAGCCAGAGCGGACGGAACTTTCGCCTACCGACGGAGGCAGAATGGGAATTCGCAGCGCGAAGCGGCGGCAAGCACGAAAAATACAGCGGTGGCGATAATGTTGATGCTGTTGCCTGGTATGGTGATAATTCTGGTAAAATGACACATCCGGTTGGCCAGAAGCAGGCGAATGGTTTGGGTTTATACGATATGAGCGGCAACGTTTGGGAGTGGGTGAGCGACTGGTATGGCAACTATCCGATTGGCAGCCAGCAGAATTCGCAGGGGACTTCTGTGAATAGTGACTCACCTCCACCTACTAAAGCATCTCCCAAGCAAAGACCAACTACTGGCATTGATTTCGAAGCAATCATAGCCGAAAATAATAGAAAACTGGCAAAACTACGGGCAGAAAACTCACCAGTACCAACAAGCAAAACAGAATCCGCTCTTGCCAGTGTTGAGGCAGAACAGGATCCGCATGGGCCATCATCGGGCTCTGGCCGCGTGGGTCGCGGCGGCGGTTGTGGCAGCGATGCCTGGATCGTGCGAGCAGCGATCCGTTTCTTTAGTTTGCCCGACTTTCGCGACAACCTTTTTGGCTTCCGCCTTGCTTCCCCAGTCCAGTGAGCCAAGTCACAGCAGAGGCCGTATCCATGCCGGAGCACCGTCACCCCCAGACACCCCCTCATACCCCTTTCCGGCGGGGATGCGCGTGTTAGACGGTTCTGCCTTCTAGGGTTTACGGGGTGACGCCCAGGTGCTTAATCGCCGCCAGAAAAAATTATCAGATTTTTTCGGCTGGTTAACGACAGTGCTACCCATATCTGCTGAGATCAACCGGGCTTATCTCTGAGCTGACATTAATGTTCATATTTCTGGTGGCCGGAAAAGCGTCAAATAGTTTAAAACCTTCTGTGACGGCTCTTAGTGAAACCTGGTCATCCTCACTGTCAACATGCCTCTTCAGAGTTTTGACCAGATGTTCCCGCGTGAGTCCGTTTTCCTCCATGATTAGCCTTATGGCGGTTTGTACTATCGGATTCAGCATTAACGTGGTTCCGATACCTGACGCCGAATCCGGTTTACAGTCGAACGCTGCCATTGCACTTGCAGCTTTTGTTTTGCCGCTACAGACTTCCGCAACGAACGCTTGTTGTTTCTCGGTTAGTTCCGACATTACAGAAACTGTTTCTTTCTGGTGGCGGAGACGCTTCAATCGTTTACATACAGCGGCACCGCTAACACCAAAATGAATGGCAATGTCCTTCTGCTCTGTTCCGCTGTCTGCCATTTTCAGTAATATAGAATCGACGATTTTTTTCATTGCGATACTCCTTGTGTGGGCAGGCGTTATGGCAAACGCGTTAGATGTTTATTTTGCTTTTAAGTTTTGATTTCAATGCATTACCCATCTTAGACTTGCCTCCCCCCAGAATAACGGTTATTACTTCTCGTTATGGGGGTGCAAGCTCATGTCATACTTATCCAAAACTGCTCGAATAATTATTTGGCTTTGTTCCAAGTTTACAGCACCAGAGATAGAACAGATCGTCGCCGGGCTATCGGATATCCTTGAAAATAAAAATCCCGAAGTTAAGCCAAAAGACGATTTCAAAGAGAAGCATCCGAACTATAGAAACTTCATCGTAGATCCAAATCCACCTCTGACCGAGCCACCTGAATTTAAAAAAAAGCCCTCGATCTGAAAGATTACAGGCAGCTCTTGATAGAGTATGAAGCGCAACACGGAAAGCCTCTTTCACCGGTCAAGCTACGTGCAGGTTCATCATCGGTTCCAGATCATGTTCTCTGTCCCTGCTGTGGCGCGCCGCACAACTACCTCTACTTCAACGACGGAAAGAAACGATCCCAGATTCTCTGTAAGGTGTGTTCTCAGCTCTTCCAGCTACAGCGGCGCTTTAAAACCAACAGGAAGTCGAAGCTCTTCTGTCCACATTGCGGATTAGCACTATTTCGCTGGAAGTCACAAAAGGAAGTAACCATTCACAAGTGTCCAAACGATAATTGCCCTCATCGTATCCAGGCACTTGCCAAGCTCAATAAAGCTGAGCTGGAGCTTATAAAAAAGAAAAGCTCACAGTTCAAAATCAACTATCAGTACCGGGAATATCACTACAAACCTGATGAGCTAGAACACTCTTCACCAGATAAGCCGCCAGTCGAGTTGGCAAAAATTCATAACAGCGAGAATGTCCTCGGTTTGATTCTGACCTTCTATGTTTCTTTCGCAGTGCCAGCCAGAAAAACTGCTCAAATCCTGCGTGATGTCTTCTGCATCAAGGTCTCTCATCAAACCGTTCTTAATTATGCCGCCGGTGCAGCCTGGTACTGCCATCGGTTCAATCTCAAGCACAAAGGTCTGATTGATGACATATCTGCCGGTGATGAAACCTACATCAAGATCTTGGGCAAACATCACTACGTATTCTTCTTTATCTCGGCCAATAACCTGAAAATCACCGCGTACCATGTTGCTGATAACAGAGGCACACAGCCAGCCGTTATCGCTATGAACGAGGCCATCAGAACGGCTACAGACGATCAGAAAATTACTCTCGTTACAGACGGGAACCCTTCATATCCTGCAGGCATTCATTTCATCAACGCACAGGCAGACGACCCAATGGCGATTCAGCACAAAAAGGTAATCGGCCTCCAAAACCTTGATGCCGAGTCAGAAGAGTACAGAAGCTATAAACAACTCGTAGAGCGCCTCAACAGAACATACAAGTATCACGTAAGGCCGGCAGCAGGATTCAACAGCACAAACGGAGCGGTTTCCTTAACTACGTTGTTTGTCACCAACTACAATTTCCTCAGACCACATATGTCGCTCAAATATCTGCCACCAGCCCCTTTGCAGGAACTAAAGGCACTGCCAACCATTCAAGCCAAGTGGACCAAAATCCTTTCGCTTGCAGCCTGACTTCACGTTTTCAAAGAACATTTACTGACAACTTCGATTTTTTCGATAAGCTTAATGGTCTGGCCACAGAGTGGTGCGCTTTGACGGGGTGAGTAGCCCCCCAAAGAGCAAGCGAACCCCGTCAACCACTCTGTGGACAGACAGGGAAAGCTTCGGGGAGTACGGTTTTATAAGATTATTGCCGTTTCCATTTCTACATCCCGGCTTTTCATGAAATTTTTGACACTATC
>CAYQMO010000290.1:0-4654 GCA_964418315.1 uncultured Geobacter sp.
CCTGGTCAGTGCGCCGATCTTTTGCTCGATCTCATCTGGGACAGGGATATTTCCTACCGCGAAGGGGTGTTCGGTCGCGCCGCAAAGAGGACAGGGTTTGCCGTCTTCCAGTTTTGCCCGGTGATCTTTAAGCTCCGCAATTTTCGTCAGGAAGGCCATTTCACGCAGAAGGGTTTCCTTCTCGGTGCGGTATTCTCGCAATAAGCGGTCTCCTAGCAACTGGCTCAATGCATCTTTGCCCTGCTGAATCTGTTTTGAGGCTTCCTCCAGCTCCCGCTTCCGAATGCCTGCTTGTTTCTGACAGTCGTCGAGTGATTTTGTTGCCCGAACTAGAGCCGTCGTGGCCGTTTCTTGAACAGCCTCTTTTTGAACGATTTCTTTTTGCTTAGCGAGCAGGCCGTCGAACTGTTCTTCAACGCCAGCCAAACCGCTGATCAGCCATTCATCCTGTGCATGCTCCTTGATGTAGTCGTCCACAAGATCCAGTGTCTCATGAGCCTTGGATCGATTTTCATGCTCTTCGAGCCGGATCTTTTTGTCTGCATCGATCTTTGCCGCATTCTTCTTACAGTCCTCATTACCCTCCGAAACAACTCTGTTCTGATCGGCAAGTTTCTGATCCAAGAAGCGAACCTTCTGCAATGTAGGACCGGCCGCTTTCAGCTCTTCTTTGGCCCGTGCGGTTTGATGCTCAGCCAATTTCAGCGCCTCGGCCTGTTCATTGGCGGAGGATTCCAGTCCAGGAAGAGCTTCTTCCTCAGCTTTCAAGACCGCCGTGTCATCCATCTGTTGTTTACGTGTGGCGCTGAGCGTTGCGTATGCTCCGTCCAGTGACGTGGCATTCAAAGCCCGGTCCAGCTTTTCACGATCCGGTTTAAACGCCTTAATGTCGTCCTGCAGCTTGCACGCTTCATCGGCCAGATTGACGATTTCCTTTTTTAACCCATCGACGGTTGTGAGCCAGGCAATGGCATTCCCAATGTCAGCTGATTTAGCGGAAAGGTCTGTCTCTTCCTTCTGCCTTGTCTCGAGCGTCTGGCTAATCTCTTCTTCCTGCTCCGGCTCAAGAATCGCGATGCCTGCCGTTTCAGCCTGGAGCAAGTTTAGTTTTTCCCTCTCTTCACGCTGACGCTCGTGGACTCGGATAGATATCTGACTGTAGATTTCTGTTCCCGTAATTTGTTCAAGAATGGGAGCTCGTTCATCAGGAGCAGCTTGTAAAAATACGGCAAAACCGCCCTGGGCCAGCAACATCGAACGTGTGAAACGGTCAAAATCCATACCGGTGGCTTTCTCGATTTGGCCGGCAACCCCTCTGATATTGGATTCAATAATTTCACCGGAATCGGCATTGGCAATTTCTTGTTTCGGAGTTTGAAGTTCGCCATCGGATTTTTTCCGTGATCGATGCTGGCTCCAATGACACCGGTAACAACCGGACTGGGTTTCGAAGGTGACCTCGGCAAAACATTCGCCAGTTTGGCGGGACATGATTTCATTGCCGCTCTTGGTGACCTTGTTCAGGCGAGGTGTCCGTCCGTAAAGAGCTAAGCAAATGGCATCAAGGATCGTGGTTTTTCCAGCACCGGTAGGGCCGGTAATAGCGAATATTCCATCAGAAGTGTAGGCAGGGTGTGTCAAGTCGATTTGCCATTCGCCGACCAGTGAATTCAAGTTTTTGAAGCGTACTTGCAGTATTCTCATGGGCAGTTTCGCTATTCCGCCTGCAAGTCGTCTTCATAGAGCGACGTGAGCGTTTCTTGGTAGGTTTGAAGTAATCCAATTCGCTGATCTTCTGGCACTTGATGCGAGGCGAGACATCGTTCAAAAACGTCGTTCACGTTCAGATCGTCCAGTGTTTCCTCTTCATGGATTTGCCCCAGCACCCGGTCGGTGATGCGGTTGTTCTTTATCCGGAGGATTTCCATTCGCGTATTGGTAATAGTAGTTTCCAGACGCTCCCGTAGATCACCAATACCATCAATCAGCTTTCGCTCCTTGTCTTCAACACTCTCACCCGCTTCCGCTACGCGGATATCTCTGTCGCGGAGGTAGGGTACGGCACACACAATCAATTCCGGGGCATCCTGTTGATTCCGAAGCACGAGCACTTCGTCTTGTGGATCGGAAGTAACACTGCCGACCACATGCACATCAAGAGCCTTGAGTAACTCTTTGGGAGCATTGAGAAATGACGGAGAATCGTGGTTGCCCGCAATCACGACAACATGCCGACAGGATGAGGCGGCCATTCTGCACAGAAATCGGTAGTAGAGTTCCTGAGCACGATTGCTTGGCGCGCTGGTGTCAAAAACATCACCAGCAACCAGCAGGGCGTCGATTTCATATTGTTGAATCGTCTCTGCCAGCCAGGTCAAAAAAGCCTCGAACTCTTCATAGCGTTTTCTGCCGTAAAGAGTACGCCCAATGTGCCAGTCTGATGTGTGTATAATTTTCATTAAGGCTCTTCTATGGCACCGATACTTTGAAGTAAAGCCGAATACTGGTCAGGATCCTTCTCCCTGATTTTACGCAGGATGAAGTTAGCAGTTGTCTTCATCTCCGGAACATCAATAGGCAAAATACTTCGCTCAAATACACCCGCTAAATGGGAGAACTCGTTGTTGATACGATCCGTGAGTGACGCAGCCAAAGCATCATCTCCGAAAAATCGCGTCAACTTGTCATCTTTCTCCACGGCATTTGGGTATTTGTAGTACAAAAATGCCTCAAGAAACTTACGGGCATTGTTCCCAAAGTTGTAGTAGCAATCATGATCTTCATCACCCTCAATTTGCGCATGGGCGCATTTGTAAATTTGATGAAACAAGAAATTGAATTCTGTGACATAGTCCTTCAAATATCGAGGCATTAATGTAATGTTGCTGACTTGATCCGTTCGGGTAATGATGAAGTATTGAGATTTGTTTTTGTTCGAAGCACCGGGCAGTCTCTTCAGATACTTTAAGAAGTCAAGGTTATGTGTGGAAATAAACAACTGCTTATAACGGTCACGTTCTTTTAATTCCCCACCATCTTCATATTTTTCAGGCGTTACAATCGCTGCATTGATAAGGCTATATACAAAAAAGATATGGTTTGCATCCAGACTGGAAATGGGGTCATCAATCCAGATAATCGGTTGGTTACCTTTAGTCTCAATATCCTCTAGTTTCGCCATGAAATAACAGAAGGCTATGAGGCTGCATTCACCTTCACTTAGATGGAATGCTTTTTGATTGTTCCGAGTTACTTCAAACCGGTATCCCGATGCCGCATCCCCGGGAGTTTCTTCAATGGCTTTGAGGTAAAGTGAATGGTGACCAAAGAAATTATTCAAATAGTCGTTTACCCGGTCAGCCCCCTTGCTTTCATCCTTCAACTGGGCCTTTAGTTCCCCGATCTCTGCTCGTTTTGTTTTCATCTTTTCATTTGCAGTGTTCCTAGCTTCCTCTGCTTTGCCCATTACCTCATTCAACGCATCAATAGCTGTGCATTCATTTTCATATTTTATGTCGTTGACGAATGTATGAACTTCATGAAGGCGGAGAGCCGCGCGAGCCTCCGATTGGTCGGCGCTAAGCGAAGCGGTGAACTGGTTTGATTCGTTTCTGAGTTGCTCATATGAATCCCTAACCGCATTCAAAGCATCTTCTACAGACTCAGGCGAATTAAATTCAAGAGGTGTAAAAATTTCATCTTTTCGCTTTTCGACCTGTTCTTTTATGGAATCCAGACTTGCACAATACGAAGTTGATTGGTTTGATAACTGTTCTGCTAGCGAATCCAAATCAGAAGTGAAATTAGAATAGAACTCCGAATTCTTGATTTTCAGCAGATTGGGAACTCGTGATCGCTCACGATCGAGAGATCCAAGCAGGTTATCGAGCGCTTGCCGAAGCTCTTCAGACTCCTGATTGAAATGTTTTTCCAGCTTCTCCCATAAATCTGGTGGAATGTCGCTACCACAAAATGCACACTTATCTCTTTTCTCTTGATGATGTCCCCGACCAGTCCTCACCCACATCGCCAACACAGCATCGTTTAGCAATTCCTGAATTGGGTCAGACGCCTGAATCTTTTTTTCAATTAGATCTTTAGCTGTTGATGTGATGGCTGAGATTTGAAGATTAAATGATGATGATTCCGGGATCTCCGGTTTAGGTTCTTCTCTAAGGAGTTCATGATACTTGCTTACCTGCTCATCAGTAAGCGAGGCATAGGTATCTTGGGTAACAGTCGTGATATCTGTTTTTATTTTAGGCACATTGTAGTTGGCATCTCCAAACGATTTATTGTGCTTAATTCCGGTGCCTGCCTTATTGGCTTTGTCACGTAACTTTCCTTCCAATTCAGACGATTTATTGTCATGGGCTTTATTAGCTTCTTTAAATTTTTCCTCAGCACAGAGGAGTTCTCCAAGAAGTCCTGACTTATCTAATTCGTTCCCGAGTTCAGCTTCATGCTTTTCGATCTCTTCTTCAAGCGTTGTATTGTCTGCCCCTAAGATGGCGAACGAATTGATGGTCTGTTCATCATCAACGATGAATCTGAGGTTGTCTCTGACAAAATCTTCATTGAAAACTCGAACCACTTGACCATGGCTATTCAATGCTTTTTGCGTGGCATTACTGCCGCCGTCAAAAGACAGCTG
>CAYQMO010000291.1:0-4638 GCA_964418315.1 uncultured Geobacter sp.
TTTGAAAGCTCCTATTTCATTATTTGTGAACATGTTTGTGTTCCTCCTTTTTTTTAGTCAGATATTTTATGTTTCCAATTAAGATCATTATACCTCTCAAATAATGTAACATCAACTATTATTTTATTGTATCTATATGTTTTTATTGTGTTTATTGACAAAAACATAAAATTGAGGTAGCTAAGTGCCATACGTTTAGCAAAACTGAAATATCATCATTGGTACGGTCAGTTCGTCCCATCTGGATGACTTTTGATTTATTGTTTCGATGTCGTTTTGGTTCATTGTTGTAATCCTCCTGGCACTAATACGCCTATGTCCTGAATATTTTCCGTCAGAACAGACTGCAAGAAACTGTTTATTGGGTCTGTCGGATGTTGGGAAATCTACAGCAAGAAACACAATCACTTTTTCATCACCCCATGTGACTAAGGCAATAATGGAATAACTGTTATTTGCCAGTGAGTTGAATGGCTATATGACATATTACTTTTTATACGCAAGACCATCATATATATTTTATATTATTGATAGTATATTATATTATTTATTGATTGACAGAATAATATTTGTATTATATATTGTGTCTACAATAAATTTGGGAGAGGTACACATAATGAATATGGATAAGCCCGTTACACTTGAAGCGGCAAAGAAGGCTGGTCGTCCGAAACTCACGGAAGAACAAAGGGCGGAGCGTGAAAAGAAGAAAGAAACTAAAAGTGGTGAGATCAGAGATAGTGTAAGGATTTATTTCACTCCTTTGCAGTATGCTTATTTGAAGGATTATCACGCACAAGGCGGGGTTCTCCCAGGAGAAGCAATCCGACTGGCGGTTGATTTCTATTTTGAGTATTTGATTAAAACGGAGCGTTATGAGCCGACGGTTACGCCAAAATCGGCACGGCAGGCATGGGAAGAACGGCAACGGAGACCTGGTAACATGGAAGACGTAGGGGAAGACAAGTAAGGTTCTTCTGAACTAATTCACAGCTGGAATGTAGTAAAACTTTTCCGTGAATTTCAGTCGGAATACAACGGTTTTGCCGATAATCCCAGTTAAAATGTGTAGTAAAAAAGTGCTGTGAGAAGAAACTTCTTTTTTGTGTGGTAAAATATCTCCGAAAAGTTTTAAACACTAGGAGTCTGTCGGACTTTCGTCATTTTTTGAAAAGCAGCCTCCAAATTTCATTTATGCGGCCTTGAAATGCCAAACGAATGGTAAACCGGCTTTAAAATTTACCCAAAACAGCCGTTTTTCGGCTCAGTCCGACAAACTCCTAGATATTTTCCAGAATGCCAGCAACGTAGTAAATCCTGAATAAATCAATGCCCGTGTGACTATAAAAATAGTCAGGCTTATCCTTGTTATTCGCTTGTGTATTGAAGTGTCTTGTAGGGCAGATTTGGACTTGTGGAGTGGTTTCACTTTATTCATATCCGTGAATTGTTTATGTATATGAGGTCTGGTTTTTGACTTTGCATTTTAAGATGTATTTGTTGTGATGCCAGATGTAAAGGTTTCGTTGTTCTTCTGCAGTTCAATGTCATTCGTCATGTTTTCAGTATGTTGTATCATACTGAAATAGCTTGTCGGGCATTTTTGAAGCAGTCAAAACGGTTTATGTGGTTAGTTAGGTATTCTATATGCAACTGAACGGATTTGAAGTTGCCAAAAAAACATATTGGCAATTATTGGCAACTGGCTTTTAATTCCTTAGCAACTGTTTGGTAACGATTGAATTAAATGCCCAGAAAGTGCTTTAATTTGGCAACTCCTTGGCAACTCTGCCATTTGGCACAAAAAAAGGCACTTGGTGGAAGCGCCTTAATTCGTAAATAGCTGTAATAACTATTTATATTTTGGTGCCCGAAGCCGGAATCGAACCGGCACAGCCTTTCAGCCGAGGGATTTTAAGTCCCTTGTGTCTACCAGTTCCACCATTCGGGCTTTAAACTACTTTACTGGCTTTTTGGACATCTTTCACGTTTTGCTGAAGAATGAATTGTGTCTGGTAATTTATTTTTGGTGAATATATAGAAGTAACCTCTTGTAGTCAATCTCTTTGACATCTTTTTAACACCTATCCATAGTATGTTTCCGTTACATTACTTGACACTCGAGAGTGGAGCAGCGGCTCTTGGGAAACGATTGAAAGTATAACTCTAGCTCAGGAGGAACATAATGAGAGTTATTCGGCAATTTTTTTTCATCTTCACCCTGATTATTGCCACGACGGCCCATGCTGAAAAAATTACCGTAGCCGTAGCGGCTGATCTCAAATTTGCAATGGATGAGATTTTAATCAGCTTCAGCAAGAGCCACACCGGCAAAGATGTCGAAGTTGTTTATGGCTCATCCGGCAAATTTTTTACCCAGATCCAGCAGGGTGCGCCTTTCGACCTTTATTTTTCCGCTGATATAGCCTATCCTCACAAACTGTCAAAAATGGGTCTGTCCGCATCTGATGTTATGCCGTACGCCGTTGGCCGGTTGGTACTCTGGAGTAAGAGTATGGATTCGACACAGATGACACTGGCCAGCCTGGTTGACCCGAAAATCATCAAAATTGCTATTGCCAACCCAAAACACGCCCCGTACGGAAAGCGTGCTGAAGAAGCGTTGCGGACGGCGGGCATGTGGGATAAAGTGCAAAGCAAGCTGGTATTTGGTGAGAACATTGCTCACACTGCCCAGTTTGTTCAGACCGGTAACGCCCAGATCGGTATTATCGCCCTCTCACTGGCACTCAATCCGGAGCTTACCAATAATGGTGGTTACTACCTGATTCCCGACACTCTGCATCAGCCGCTGGAGCAAGGGTACGTCATTACGAAACGAGGGGCCGACAAACCATTGGCAAAACAGTTTGCACAGTATTTTACTTCTAAAGAGGCCCGCCGGATTATGACCAGGTACGGCTTTGTTATGCCGAACCTCGTAAGGTGATTATGATATTGACACAAAGCGATCTGCAGGCAATCTGGCTTACTGTACGACTGGCAACAGTTGTAACAGTAATATTGCTGCTCATAGGAACGCCGGTTGCCTGGTGGTTATCACGCAGTCGCTCATGGATTAAAGGGCCGGTCGGCGCGGTCGTGGCTTTGCCGCTGGTGCTACCTCCTTCCGTACTTGGCTTTTACCTGCTGCTTGCCATGGGGCCGAATGGTCCTGTCGGTCATCTGACCAGCACTCTGGGGCTTGGCAACCTGCCGTTTACTTTTTGGGGGTTAGCGCTGGCATCAGTCTTTTACTCTCTACCATTCATGGTGCAGCCGCTGCAAAATGCCTTTGAATCAATTGGCGATCGTCCGCTGGAAGTAGCCGCAACATTGGGTGCTTCGCGATTAGACACCTTTTTTACTGTCGTACTCCCGCTCTCGCGGCGCGGCTTTATGACCGCCTCAATTTTGACTTTTGCCCATACCGTTGGTGAATTCGGCGTGGTGCTGATGATCGGTGGCAACATTCCAGGCGTAACCAGGGTGGCATCGGTACAGATATATGACCATGTTGAGGCGCTGGAGTATTCATCGGCCCACAGCATGGCCGCTATTATGCTTGTGTTCTCATTTCTGGTGCTGCTCGCACTGTTCGCCTGGCGTACGGAACAGGTAAAAAAATGGTGATATGAACCTGACTCTGAATGTACAGAAAAAATTTCCCGGCTTTCACCTCGCTGCCGATGTCACCCTGACCGGTGAACGGATCGGAGTGTTTGGACCATCAGGCAGTGGCAAAACTACTCTTGTCAGCATGTTGGCGGGGTTTTTGAAGCCAGACCATGGCGAGATACTCCTGGAGGGTGATACTCTCTTTTCCTCTTCCAGAAAGATCAACGTGCGCCCCGAACTGCGCCGCATCGCAATGGTATTTCAGCAGCATTCCCTGTTTCCACACCTGAGTGTCCGTGACAACCTGCTGTATGGCTACAGCCGCTGTCTGGCTGTCAATCGCTCAATTCACCTTGACACACTGATTGCTGTACTGCAGTTGGATGACCTTCTGGAGCGGGACATAACAACGCTTTCCGGTGGTCAGCAACAGCGTGTTTCCCTTGGTCGCGCCATCCTGGCAAACCCTCGACTGCTGCTGATGGATGAACCGCTTTCTGCACTGGACGATACGCTCCGCTTCCAGATCATTCCATATCTGAAGAGCGTTAGCAGCGAGTTCGGCATTCCGTATCTGTTTATTTCTCATTCACTGGTGGAAATGCGCCTTATGACCGATACCGTTCTGGCCTTTGAAAAAGGTGTCATGGTCGGACAGACCACCAGCGAACAGTTGGCCAGAAACCGCATGGGAAGCAGTCAGGTCGGCTATATCAATCTCCTGAAACTGGGACGCCCGACTGATGACGGCACTCTCTACGCCTATCCGTGGGGAGCCTCACGCCTGCTGCTTTCGACCGGTTCTGACCTGGACAGATCCATTGCCGAGCTCTCTTCAAAAGACATTATTCTCTTTAAACAGCACCCGCAAGCGATCAGCGCCCGCAATCTCCTGCAGTGTTCAGTTCGTTCCCTGTTCATTTCCGGGAGAAGAATCGGTGTGGAACTAGACTGTGCCGGAAACACATTGATCTCGGAGGTCGTACAGGACGCAGTCAAAGAGCTTGGAATCGTCCAGGG
>CAYQMO010000292.1:0-4625 GCA_964418315.1 uncultured Geobacter sp.
TGCTGTCGATAATGGCAAGCGGTGTCCGTAACTCATGAGAAATAAGTCTTAGAAAAAGTCGCTGCTGCTCTGATACCTGGCGTTCTGCAGCAAGTCTGATCCCGATAGCGTCCTTTTCCTCTTTGTGTCTGACAACATGACGGGTTACCGCGTAGTGAAGAAGGAAAATATGTGCCAGAGATGCGGCGATGATTATGTCGTAGAGGATTATATCCGGAATTACCCCGAGATTAATCAGTATTCTCAGACAGATAAGCAGAAGATACGGTCCGAAGGCGATCAGGTACAAGCCCGCTCCAGGTTGAACGGGAACGACAAGTACGTCAGAAAAACCGCAAAGCGTAATTGCAACAAAGAAGCATGCACAGAGATAGCTGCCTTTTCTATACAGGGAGTTGATGCGCGGCAGATTTTTATGTAAATTGACGATGTTTGAAAATACTTCCATACTGAATGTCATCATGCAAACCTGCGCCAGTCGCACCACTGGAGAGAGCAGCCAGGTATGATCGGTTATTACAAACTGGTGCATATACCCGTTAACTTCGAGGTAGACGAAACATACTGCCAGGACATAGCCGGCATAATATCCGTATAGGTTTTCCTGTAATCGCCGCCAGTAGAGCAGACCGGTGCAGGCGACCAGAAGAATTATGCCAATATAAGCGCCATGAAGGATGGTCTCTCCAATTACTTTCTGCCTGAAAGGATCAGGCTGCCAGAGCGCCAACCGGGCATTGATGGAACGATGGGAGGCGACCCGTGCGTAGATGGTTACCGGTTTTTCCGACGGCAGATTGAGGCGGAAAAGATCCAGCCGATAGGAAATCTCCCGTTTTGAAAATGGCAGCAGGCTGCCGCCAAGTCTGGCTTCAAAACCTCCCTTTCCGTCCGGCAGATAGATATCCACCTGTTCGAGTAGCGGAGGATCAAGTTCAAGCAGCCAGACAGGCGGTGCATCGAAAGAGCGTGTTACGGTAAACCGGAGCCAGACGGCTCCTTTCGGGATAAAACCGGCTGCCAGATTGCCCGGTATTGATGTGAAGCGAGTAATATATTTACTGGAGGTTATCTCGTCGATATTCAGTCTGCCGGTATCATCTTTCAGTATCTCCAGGTGTCCGGCAAGAGGCGCATGAACCTGTTGAGAGGTGAGATGCAGCGGCATGGTTGCGGCGGCGGGGAGAGGTGCAGCGTTCAGCAGCAGGAAGCAGAGCAGAAAGAATATTACAGGGGGGCAGATGGCAGTCACAGATCTTATCCAGCCAGAAAAATATAGCCGATGTTGTGTCGAGCCTTGATCGGCAGTGTTACGCTACAGTCAGCTTTCATAACTTTTGAGCGGAGACGGCTGACAAGAACTTCCAGACGTGCTTTTGCATAAATATCATCAGGCTGCCCCAGGACAAGAAAAACTTCCTGATAGGTCACGTTGGTTCCTGATTTATTCAAGAGAAGGCGCATCACTCTGCACTCCTGATCAGTCAGAAAAACTGAAATTCCGGCGGGAGTGCTAAGAGTTGACGATTCCGTGTTGAGCTGCCAAGCGGTATCAGGTCGTTTTACAAGGCGCTGTCCCAGATTTCTGATTGTAACAGCCAGTTCGTTTATATTAACCGGCTTGACAAAATAGCCGTCAGCGCCACTCTCCAACCCAAGAATCCGGTCATCAACCGAACTTCGAGCGGTCACCATGATCAGCCCAAGATCCGTTCGCCCCTTTAACCGATTGGCAATATCAATCCCATCTTCGACCGGCAGTCCCAAATCAAGAACCACGACATCGGCAGGTTGATCAGACATGGCAATATCCAGCGACGCACCATCGGCAACGCCTCGAACCTGGAAGCCGCGCGCTGTCAGGCCGATAATCAGATTATCACGCAGAACCGGTTCGTCTTCGACAATAATGACCTGTGGTCCGGACTCAATCATATCCATAGAATTTTCTCCAGATGTTCCGCTTGACGAAACTCCTGATCCTCCGTTACCAGTGTTGCATTGTGTTCAATGGAGGAGGCAACAGAAAAGGCGTTAGCATAAGACACGGCAAAACTCGCCATAAATTCGGCTGTGCGAAAGACAAGATCTTTTGGCGCACAATGTCTACATTGCCATACTCTACAAAACGCACCTCGCTACCTGTGCCAATGTGATGGGTTTTACGCCTAAGTATGCCGAGATCTAGGCACTCTCCAGGAAACATTCTCCACAAGGATTTGTCAGTGATCCAGCATATCTCTCACCTTAATCGCCAGATCAGGCAGTGAAAACGGCTTCTGAATGAAATGCACTCCTTCGTCAAGTACTCCGTGATGAGCTATGATGTCGGCAGTGTATCCAGACATATAGAGGCACTTTAACTGAGGATTCAGGGACTGAAGTTTATTAGACAAGTCCTTGCCGTTCATCTCGGGCATGATTACGTCTGTTATGAGAAGATCTATCTCTCCAGCATGCTCGAGTGCAAGACGCACTGCTTCGCCAGGGGTTCCTGCAGTCAGCAGAGTATAGCCCTGTTTTCCGAGCAATTTTGCGGTTACAAACAAAATATCCGGTTCGTCTTCCACTAACAGGATAGTCTCCTGGCCTTTTGGTAATGGTACTGTCTTTGCTTCAGTCAGAGATTTTTTATTCATCTCCACTTGCCGTGGAAGATGGATCGTAAAGGTTGTGCCTTTTCCTGGTTCACTGTAGATATTGATGAATCCGTTGTTCTGCTTGACAATGCCGTACACGGTAGACAGACCAAGACCTGTACCTTCTCCGATAGCTTTTGTTGTAAAAAACGGCTCAAATACTCGAGCCATTGTTTCCTTATCCATACCGCAACCATCATCACTTACACTCAGATGCACATACTCACCAGGGACCGCTTCCGGGTTTCCTTCACAATAGTTGGCATCTACAGTGTTGTTCCCGGTCTCAATAGTGATTCGCCCGGTACCCTTGATGGCATCCCTGGCATTAACGCAGAGATTGGCAAGAATCTGGTCTATCTGACTGGGGTCTGCCTTTATCTGCCACAAGCTTGGTGCAGGCAGCCATGCAAGATGAATATCCTCTCCTATAAGGCGCCGCAGCATTTTGAGCATTCCATCGATGACCTCATTCAGGTCTATAATTTTAGTCACTATGGCCTGTTTTCTGGCAAACGTAAGCAGTTGCCTGGTGAGATCGGCAGATTTTTCTGCTGTCTTCATGATTCCCGTAAGATGATCACAGACAGGGTGGTTTTTACCCAACTCCATGAGGCCAAGCTGAACGTGTCCCATAATAACCATCAGCATATTGTTGAAGTCATGCGCCACACCACCGGCAAGGCTTCCTATTGATTCCATCTTCTGCGCTTGAAGGAGCTGCTGCTCTGCCCTGCGCTGATCTGTTATATCTAAGGCTATTGAGAGAAGCCGTTTCTGGCCGGAAAGCATTACAACTTCTCCCCAGTATGAGCAGATCAGGGATTTTCCGGTTTTCGTGCGCAGAGCAAATTCCAATCCAACTACTCTACCATCCCTTATCATGGTTTCTTTCAGGTTATTCCGGTCTGTTGTTGATACCCAGCCCAGTTCGACGGATGTTCTGTCGATGACCTCTTCACGACTGAAACCGGAAATATCCAAAAATCGTTGGTTGACATCCAGGTAGGTGCCATCCTCCAGCCTGCTGATGCTAATCATTATGGGGGCGTTGTTGAAGGCGACGGCAAACCGCTCATTGCTCTCGCCCAGCGAGTTCTGGATTCGTTTCCGTTCAACAATATCCCAGGATAGATCAGTAAATCTGGCGACCATGTCAATGTCATCATCGGTATAGTCGCCCGGTTTGTTGCCTATGCCAAGCACACCGACGACGCTGCCGGAGCGGATGATCGGCATAGCCAGTTCTCGCAGTACCGCTGCATGGCCCGGCGGCATCCCTTTGCGGTGTGGCAGTGACGCATAGTCATTGTGAACGACCGGCTCACGCTGACGGACGCAGTCCGCCCAGACGCCTGCCGCTTCAATGGCATAGTGCCCACCGGGCGTCTCCGCTCTGCAGAATTCCAGTGCAGTCCGTGTGGACCAGGCTTGCAGTGTCAGTGTGCCGGATTCTTCCTGCACAAAATGATAGAATCCGATCAGGCTGCCGGTCAATTCCTCAATCATGTCAAGTGTTTCAGTGAGCAGTTCGTTAAGAGAGTGCGTAAGCCCATATTCGATCAGATGCAATCTGGCAGCTGCCAACTGTTCATTTTTTTTGAAGCGGGTGATATCACGACAGATACAATGGTAAACTTTATTACCGCTGATACTTAAGGACTGCGTCTTTACATGGACATGTCTCGCATCGCCCTGTTTGGTGCGATGCATTGTTTCAAAATCGTCATAGCCGGTTGTGGCAATTTTATGAATATGGGATTTAACACCTTCCGGTGACTCCATAAGCTCGATGTCTGCCACAGACAGGAGGCCAAACTCTTCCCGTGTATAGCCGAGCTGCCGGCAGGCCTGATCATTGAATTCGATAAACCGGGCTGTTTCAGGATCGATAATGACAACTCCGTCCATCCCGAAATCAAACAGCGCGTGATAGCGGTTTTCACTCTCACGCAGCACATCCTCTGCCTGTTTGCGTTCGGTGAT
>CAYQMO010000293.1:0-4614 GCA_964418315.1 uncultured Geobacter sp.
ACCAGCCCGGAACTGGCGGCCAGGTTGGTAAAAGGTATCCGCGAGACCGGAAACTCTCTTGAAATATTCGGATCGTCAAATCTTGCCGACAATGAATTTTCGCAAAAACTTAATGCATTGTCCGGAAAGGACGCGACGATACAGAGTCACGGTATAGTCGCTGCCACGGCAGTACTGTTCGATACCGCCAATGAGGATGCGCAACTTTTTCAGACCCTTTATCAACAACAGTTTGGCATGTCCCCGGATTGGCTGGCAACCTGTGCTTATGATGCCGCCAAGGTGGCTCTTTCTGCCAAGCCGGGTGTAGATGAAGTCAGAGGGATAACCGGTACGCTCACTTTTTCAGAAGGGCGGGCGCAGTTACCGACTCTGATGGGAATTTACAACGGAGACAGGATGATTTCCGCTCCGGTTCAACTGCAACCGATTGCCAAAGGGGCAAGTTTTAACTATATCGAAGCGCTTCGCAATGGCAGGGTGCTTTACGTCAATGACCGCTTTATGTTCAAGACCAATGTGGTTTATGTAGGCGTAAGTCTTAATGAGGTGAGCGAGTTGGATATGCAGAAGGAGATTGCAACTCTGGACATGTCGATCTGGTTTCGCTATCGCGGCAGTTTCAACCCACAGGATATGCTGATTCCGAACGCAGTGGAACCGGTTAAATTTGAAAAACCGGAAGAGAGTAAGGAGAGTGACGAGGTACAATACCGTCGCTACCGTATCAAGCAGAAATTCAAGCTTAATTTTACCGATGCAAAGCGAGCGTACGGCCAGCATATTGCCGGAATCTCATTCCGCCACCGTCTCCTCAACCGCAATAACCTCACATATGTCGTCGATGTCCTGGGGATGCCGTCCGGCAACTACCTGGTTGATGACCTTCGCAAGAGGAAAGTTGTGAAATCAAGCACCGGCTGGGCGGTTGACAATGCATGGGTGTCCCAGGATATCTTTCGTGAGCGTGGTGACGGTGCTCCACAATACGTTGGTATGACAGGAGAACAACCGTTTTTCTCCAATATTACCCTGGGCATTCTGTTAAAACCCGCGTCCACAACTGCCAGAGATGTTATCGATGGTGAGTATTTTATCTACATTGCAATTTTTGGTTTTTTAGGCGCCGCTTTTGCTTTGGCACTAGACGCACGCAAATGGGGGCGCCACTGGGCATTCCAATCCTGGTTGCTCAGGTTGATATTCTGGCCACTTATCCTACTCTCTGTCGGCAATATGGCTCTTGATTGGGCTTTTGCCTGGCTGGCACCATCGACAACCCAAAATTTTGTTATAGCCTATGAAAGTCTCTGGTGGATTATTGGAGCCTGGTTGACAGATAAAGCGATTCGCCGCTATATCTGGGAACCTCTGGAGTCACGCAGCGGACGTAAAATCCCGAACGTGATGAAGGTAATCGTTACACTGCTGATATTTGCTCTGGCTCTGGCTGCAATCACAGCCTTTGTGTTCGGCAAAACCCTGACCAGTCTTCTTGCAAGTACCGGTGTGCTGGCGATGGTGGTAGGTCTCGCGATTCAGGCAAATATTGCCAACGTTTTTTCCGGTATCATTCTCAATATCGAGCGCCCATTCAAGGTGGGTGATTACATCAAGATCAATAATCTGCTCGGTCAGGTAAGGGACATTACCTGGCGCACCACCAGGATAGAATCGAACGACGGCCAGATGCTGATTATGGCCAACTCAAAGGTTTCAGAAGCGTTCATGGAGAATTATAGCGATGTGCCTAACGGCATTGCGGCTGAGACCCTTGTCTATACGTCACCGGATGTAGATCCGGAACTGGTGTTGAAAATTTTCTCCGAGGCCGTGGCGCTGAACAGTGCCATTATCTGCAAAGATAATCCGATGTACGCTCCAATGGTCAGATACAAGGGAATAGTCAATATTAACGGCAACTGGGTAGCAGAATATTCCGCCGGTTATCGGGTCAAAATATTGCCGAAAAAATCACAGGCAAAGGAAAAAAACTGGTCATTTGTACGCCAGAAGTTTATTGAACATGGAATCGCGCTGCTTCCGGTAACCGGCGTGGCGTCGACCGGTTTCCTGGACAAAGCGGTATCAAAAACTTAAATCCTGTGTAACTACTCATTCCATTTTGCTTTCAAAATGACATTTTATAGACCCTAAAGGTTTTGAAAACCTTTAGGGTCTGTCCTAATCTTGAAGTCAGCGTGTCATCAAAGCCTTGGTGGTAAAATGTGATCCACAGAGGACATCATTGAAAACCTGCCCCGCAGCATAACCTGCAATTCATCAATACAACCGATTGCTGCCTTCAACTGTTCCCGCTCGTGACCAGGAAGTTCATACGGGTTGATATAGCAATCATCATCAGTGATTCTTTTAAGTCTCTTTATCTGCCGCGAAATTCGATGCCTGGTTATTATGTGATATGCATCGGTCAATTCAGTCGCAATCTTTTCGGTTAAATGCCCATCTTCCCTCAAACGCTTGATTCTCCCTAACGTAGATGTCTCCTCGATCCGGACGCTTACCGCTAACAGACGGATGGACATAACCAGAGGCATCCAGGCAAGCAGCTTGAGATTGAATTCACCTTTGTGTACTCCTTCAGCCTCGGTAACGAAGCGACCGAGAAAGCCCTTTGACAGTCGCATTGAACTAACAACTCTGGCCATTTGTCGCATCGCTTGAGGATTGTTCCTCGCCTGAGAGCGCACCATTTTACCGAAACTATACCCGAGATCCCTGTCACCACTGACAAAACGGGTATCCATGAGGGCGATAAGATTTACAATATTTTTCTCCCAATCATTTCTTTCAAATAAAAACATGGTTACCAATCTTTGCTGCCATTGTGGCAGTGATCCACGCCAGTCGTTATTGACCGGCATGATCCCGCCGCTGCACCTGCTGATGCCGGCCTCTTCCATCTTTGTGGCAAAGAGTGAGCCAAGCATACCAAAAAAATCAGCCATCTGCTCTTCAGACTGAGCTGAATCAGCACTGCCCAAGCCGTGCAAAAAGAGATAATCCTGGTCTGCATAGAGTGTCTGCTCTTTTCTGCCGTCGCTTCCGACGGCCAGAAGTGCCAGAGGAAGATCGCAGTAAGTGCCGGAAAAAAAGAGTTTTCTACGGGATAATTCGAGCGCTCGTTCCGCAATGGCGTCCCTTACGGTTGTGCAGAGATCCTGAACCATCGGAACGGAGTGTGTTCTGCCAAAGAGCTCACTTGCCGCACGTACCGCGTTGTCATTGATGAGGCGTAATTCATTTGCATTATCGGCATTGCCGGCCTGCGCTACCAGCTCCGAAATTTCATCGCGGGTTGCACCGAGGAGCTGTTGCAACGGCTCAACAATCTGTGTAACTCCAGCCAGGTACTCCTCCCAGGAGGCAATATCCATCCGTGTTAGCTGCTCCTGAATGGCAATACTTATTTTGGGTATCGATAAACCGTTCTTCATGCTGTCCCCCTAAGTGTTCGGAGACTATTACAAATAACGGAAAAAGTATAACAATAATCGGGGAGAGGTATTTTCATATTGAGAAGCGCGTAAATACGCCTGAATGTAAACAAAATTTACGCGCTCCCGGAAAAAAATGTGCCAATTTATCGTAAGACTCAGCCCAAAAAAGGATATTGAAACTTGTTACGGAATCATTATTCCACGACTATTTCAAAGAGAACGCGCATATTTTCTTTTGCGGCTGCCGAGTAAATATCTTTTGGTGCGGCTTCGTCAGCAGCCGGACGTGTCTCGCCGTAGCCAATGGTAGAGAGCCTATCGCGAGAGATAACGCCCTCGTCAATAAGGTAGTCCTGAACAGCCTTTGCCCTTCGCTCGCTCAACTTTTGATTGTATTCTGCTGTGCCGGATGCGGAGGTATACCCTGCAACGCGGATCTTTGTTTTAGAATTTTCTTTCAACAACCGGATATCTCTTTTCAGGATAAGTTTTGCTTCAGGTGTCAGAGCTGACTGACCAAAATCGAAATGGATATCCTGAAAAGCAAGAACAACGACCTCTGGTTCAACTGCCGCAGCAACGACTTTCTCCTTGGCCATCGGTTCAGCAACGAGGATAACTATCGGTTTTACAACAGGCATGACTACCGGTTCTGCTTTTTTAAGTATTGTTTTTGCTTCAGTTTTGGGTTTTGCCGGACAGAGGGCATTTGCTTGTGCCGTTGCGACTTTTGCCAGTGCAGCACCTTCTTCGGTGTGGCAAGCCCTGAATACATCGTAGGCATGATTTTTTGCCTTTTCAGCGGCTTTAAATTCGTCGGGACAAGTTTTGTCTTTTCCCGCCTGTCGTGCGTTTTCTACCGCCCTATCCGCATCTTGCATCTCATGGCGGATATAATGACCCGGAATGTCACCTCTCTTTGAATTTACCTCGTAGTTGGCGCATCCGGATGCTATGCCTGCAGAGAACAAGGTAACTGCAATGAGAATTACTTGTTTTGAATATTTCGTGTCCATTGATAACCCCCCTATATTTACCTACATTTGGCTAACTGTTATAGGCAAGCGCTTGCCCTTATGTTAGCAATTTATTCGCGAATAACGTGCCAGAGACGAATGTGAATGCAACAGGCTGAATATACACGATATAAGTA
>CAYQMO010000294.1:0-4608 GCA_964418315.1 uncultured Geobacter sp.
GTCCGCTCTTCTCATCCAGCTTCTCCAAAAAATCACTTACGAACGGGAAAGATGAGACGCCGGTAACTACTGTTGCCCGGAATTTTCCTACCGTTCTGGCGCGGCGCAGCACCTGTGCCGCTTCCTTCATGAAGAGCGGCACCATGCCGACGCCGTTTTCCATCTGCGGGAAATCACCGTACTCCTTGATGCGGGGGAATGGCAGATCCGCTTTAAGGAAAAATTCATCTGCCAGGAAGAGAAAAGGCTGCCGCAATTTTCTGCGGAGAGTTTCAGAGTCCGGTTGCCACCGTGCAATGAATCGTCGGGCATATTCTCCATCTACCGGAGTTAATGACGGCAGCTTCCGGCGATGTGCAGTAAGTCCCAGCGGTACGATCGCCAACGACTGTACCGCCGGAAAGAGTGCGGCAAGTTCCGCCACTGTACGTTGCAGCTCTTCTCCATCGTTCAACCCAGGGCAGAGCACAACCTGTGTATGCATGATAATTCCGGCGGCGGCCAGTTTTTGTAACTGTTCCAGAATGGGTGGGATTCCCGATTTGCCAAGTAATCGTTCCCGAAGATTCGGATTAGTGGCATGTACCGAGATATAGAGCGGTGACAGGCGTTGTTCGGTGATGCGCTGCAGATCAGAGTGGGAAAGGTTGGCCAGCGTGACATAGTTGCCGTTTAAAAAAGAGAGCCGATAATCTTCATCTTTAACGTACAGCGATTTACGCAGACCTTTCGGGAGTTGGTGAACAAAGCAGAACAGGCAGTTGTTGGCGCAACGGGCGGGTGCAGGAGCGGTGAAAGTCAATCCGAGAGACTCGCCCTCACCCCGTTCAACCTCCAACTCCCATATTTCACCATTTTGTTTTTCAATCTCCAGAAGTAATTCTTCTTCATAAGCGATGCAGTAGCTATAATCAATCAGATCACGAATCGGTTGGCCATTAACCGTCAATAAGCGGTCACCCGCCAGAACATCCAGTTCATCAGCGATCGAACCGGGAGAGACAAGATCAATCAGAATTCCTGCCATTAGCTACTGATGGAGCCGGAAGGCGCCATCGGCAGAGGCAATAGTAGCAATTGCATGTTTGTAAATAAGCATGTCGCTGCCGGAATCCAGCAATACCGAAAAATTATCAAACGACTTGATCAAACCTTCCAGCCTGTCGCCTGACATCATTATAACAGCTACCCGCACCCGCTCTTTGCGAGCCTGGTTGAGATACTGATCCTGAATATTGAAAAGTGCTTTAGACATGGTGTTACGCCTCCCGTTGCTCATAAAATTCAATTGCATGGCTGATTATGCTACCAGAGTTATCAGGATATTCAAACCAGAATATGTCAGGATCGGCCTTAAACCAGGTCATCTGGCGCTTGGCATAGTGGCGAGTATTACGCTTGATCAGGCGACAGGCCTCTTCGACAGACACCTCGCCTGCCAAACAGGCGGCGGTTTCCTTATAGCCGATCGAGCGCATTGATTTGAGATTGCGCCCAAATCCGGCTGCTAAAAGCCCGCGCACCTCTTCGGTCAAACCTGCAGCCAGCATCTGCTCAACGCGCTCTTCTATACGTTCATACAGTAGTGTCCTGTCTACCTTAATACCGATCTGAAGCGTGTCATAACGCCGCCTGGCAAAAGCGTGCTCCTGCTGATATCTCGATAATGGAATGCCGGACAAGCGGTACACCTCCAGTGCCCGAATGATCCGCAGCAGATTATTCGGGTGCAGTGTCGCCGCCAGTTCAGGATCGACAAGGCGGAGCTGATCCAGCATGGCCTCGTTACCAGCCTCGGATGCTTCATCCTGCAGCGCCTGGCGCAACTCTTCCGCCCCGCCCGGAGAATCAATAAGGCCATGTATCAGGGCTCTGATATAGAGGCCGGTCCCGCCGACAACAATGATCCGTTTGCCACGACTGATAATATCCCTGATAGCGACATCGGCGGCACCAGCAAACTCAGCGGCGGAAAACGGTTGATCAGGTTCGACGATATCAATCAGATGGTGTCGAATCTCAAGTTGCTGCCTTGGAGAGGGTTTGGCGGTCCCGATATCCAGCCTGCGATAAACCTGCATTGAGTCAGCATTGACAATTTCGGCATTCAGAATATGCGCAAGCTGAAGAGCAAGAGCACTCTTGCCGGAAGCGGTCGGGCCGCAGATGATAAGGAGTTTGGTGAGAATTGAATGCATCGGTTGACAGGATTCCTTGATGATTTGCGTGTTCCTTGGAATAATTAATTGTCATATAAGGCAATTGTTCGCAATGATTTTTATCCTGTTTGTGAGATTGTTATGTCAGAAACTTTGATTTGACCTTGTAATACTTAATGGCTACTATGCCATTGTAAAATATGCAGTTTTGAAGTAGAGGTATTGTCTTCAATGCTTTTCACTCGGAGCCCCATGGTAATAGTCAGATACATGAAGCTGCTTCTCCCTCTTGTTGCAGGTTTGACTGTGATAACGAACCTGCCGGATGCGATAGCCGCTGAGTCTGTGCGTTCACAAGAGATTGCACAATGCCTGAATAGTGAACTTGTGACGTGGGGGGATGGCAGGGATCGATCCGCCATCAGTTCGCCGCTGAAGTTTTCTTATAACCATACGGATGCCCCCGATTGGTTTAATAAATCCCAGGTAGTGGAGATGATAGCAAAAAGCAGCACCGCATGGTCACAATGCGGTGTTCCAAGTGGATTGATTGATCTTGAAAGCTTAAAGGGGCGGCAAGAGGATGTGATCCGGATACAGTGGAGCGAGAAGCATAGCGGCGGAAATTTTGGTTTGGCAAATATCAGCCGTCGGACGCTTTCCCTTGGTCCCAAGGCCTTTGAACTCTTGAAAACCAGGAATCCGGGATATGATTCTCGCGAAACGCTGCAAATGGTAATTTCTCATGAAATGGGACACTTTTTTGGCCTTATGGCACATTCGCGACGTTGTGTAGATGTTCTTTCCTACTACAATAATGGTAAGGGAGATACATGTTACAGTCGCGACCCGGCAGCCATGAAAAAGGTAACTGAATATCGATATACCTTACCGACGGCATGCGATATACAACGCTGCCGGATGAAAAACGGAATTACACCGTTGCCTGACGGACGATTAGCCGAACACCCTTAGTTGTTGCTCACGCTGAAAGGATGTTGTTTTTATGAAAAAGACCATTGACGAGGACACGGTAACCGACCCCGATTTTGTAGTCAATTCAGAATTGCTGTTTTGCAGTGATGCTCTGGTGGTGGACTACCTGAATGCGTTGCTTGCGTCTGAGCCGGCCTTGAATATGGATTTTAAAGAAATCCATTTTGTACATAAGGAAATTGCTTCAAATAGCGATGTCAATTCGATTGTTGCCAATACCATGCTTGTCGAGTCAGAAGTTGCGAAAGTGGAAGCTGCTGCATTAAGGAGCGAGAACGAAAACCTCAAATTTAAAACTGAGCTTGCGTTAATAGATGCTCAAGTACTCAGAAACGAAAACAACAGGCTCAAAATAGAGAAAGAGCGCCTGGTCGCGCAATTGAGTGAGTTGAAAGACAAGCTAGTTAGTGTGCAGGCTGAAAAAAATTCGATAAAAGAGATAGCTGAGGCTGCGCGCCATCAGCTTGATACTCAAGCTGCAAATAGTGATGAGCAGGTACTTAGAGACGAAAACAATCGGCTAAAAACAGAGAAGGATCGTCTGGACACTAAATTGAGAGAGTTGAAAGTTAAGCTCGAGACGATGCAGGCTGAAAATGATTCGCTAAAACAGATAGCTGAGGAGGCGCGCCATCAGATTGATACCCAGGCTGCAAAAATTAAGGAGCAGGATCAGAAGATGAGCGCCGATACTATCAATTCCGCAGCAATAGCAACCGTAGAAAACATCCTGTCGGTGCAGGATAATACTGTAGGATCAATAATCCCGAAACAGGAGGCACAACAGGAGTCGGCATCAGCACCAGATGAATTACGAAATGACTATAATACCAGTATTCCAACCAATCAGGAAAGGCTGGTTTTATCGCCCGTGACTATACCGAGTGAAAGTGTAAAATCATTGCATGCTCCTGCGGTGACCGTTTCTTCCAGTGAGAGAGTTTTAGGCGTAACTTCAGGTTTCAAAGTCCAGCCTCTTTCAAAGGCCGTCAAGCAGCATCCTGTAGAAATACATCATGCGAGGCAGACTGTACAGATAGATGAGGATGTCTCTCAAAACCCTGCTGAAAACAGTGCCGCAGCCCAAAGAACTCCGAATTTATCGAATCCGCCGCTGCAAGATGTTGCCGAGGTTCCAAACAACCAGGAGAGCGACGCCCCTTCTAACTCGCTTACGTCTGTTCCGCTGTTCAAAGATGATGACGAAATTACCATGCCGGATGCGCCGGTACCCAAAGTGGTTATTCGCCGCAACATAAAGTACTATGAAGACCTGCAGAAGGAGGCTGATTCCAGTAATAAAGCCGAAACCGACCATAAGTTCACAGGCTTGAGGAGTTGACTGGATGACTGTCTCAGTAATTAGATCCGTCTGCCCATATGACTGCCCAGATGCCTGTGGCCTTCTCGTCTCGGTCGATAATGGTCGAGCGACCTCTGTGGTTGGCGATCC
>CAYQMO010000295.1:0-4551 GCA_964418315.1 uncultured Geobacter sp.
ATAAAATCTTCTACAGATATCCAAAACTACCCATCATTTTCTAAATTATTTTAAAAGTGATGCATTCTCTGGTGCAAAAGATATTGTTTCAGGTATTTCTAAAAATCTTTCTTTTGATACTCTATTACTAACTCCTAAATCTTTTGTAACAAATCTCTCTGGAGGATTATTCGGCTGGCTCGGAACAATGCTTCCGAGCCTTAGTACAACAGAGGATCTTGCTCGACTTACCGCCGCAACAACTCCCCTCGAGATAAAAAATAGATTGCGTGCGAGTTACGAACAATTATTTTCGCCCCAGGGGTGGGCGCTAAAGGGGCAAATTCAAAGTGATCCGCTCTCTTTTACAACTCTTGCCCTGGAAAAGATGCGGTTTCTTAACTTAGTTCCGAATATGCGCCTGGTTCAAAACCATTTCATTTCCGCAGACGGTAAAAGTGCTCTACTGATAGTAAACTCAGATGTATCCATGACAGATTCAGGGGGTTCACGGGATCTGCTTGGACGCATACAAAAGGCGTCATTAGCGAGTGTCCCAGAAGGTATGACTGCAACGATTGTCTCCGGGCACCGCTACACGCTTGTGAACGCTGACACTATAAGGCGAGATCTTTATGTAGTTCTTTCACTCAGTGTAATTGCAGTACTTGTAATCTACCTTGTCTTTCTGAGAACCCTGAGTGCGATTTTTGTGTTTCTGGTTCCATCCTCAATCCTTGTGATAGCTACCGGGGTGCTCGCACTCTGGGAAACCAATGTATTCGCCGTTACACTAGGTTTTGGCGGGGTGCTGCTTGGGATGGTTGATGAGTATGCCATGCTGATCTATTTTTCTTGTCGAAAATGCAACAAGGATCCTGCTGTCATAACCGGCGAGGTGTCTCGTCCGGTGATATTTGGCGCTGTGGCGACACTCATGTCATTTGGCGTCATGCTACAGTCAAGCCTTCCTGGCCAACGGCAACTCGCCATCTACAGCATGACCGGGATTGTCTCGGCACTTTTAATATCGCTTCTCGTTTTACCACACCTTATCAAGCCTGCAGCGATACGTAACATCCCAGTCAAATCGATACATATCGGTTTGCGAATGCCGCGCCGTGCAGTAATAGGCCTTTGGCTGTCCATTATGATACTCTGTACCTGGCAGGCGACTGAAATCCGATTCAATGGAGACCTGCAGTCTGTCAGTATGGTTACTCCAGAACTACGCAAGGCAGAGGAAGAATTAATAAAAACCTGGGGGGACATGCGGGGAAAGGCAATGCTTTTTGCAGAGGCCAAAGATTTGGAAGGCGCGCTGGCTCTAAATGACCGACTCTTTGCGCTTGTGACCAAACGACTTCCTGCTGGGGAGATGGTAAGCATTGCACCGATTTTACCGAGCGCTGAACGACAACAGGAAAACCGTGAGCGCTGGACTACTTTTTGGCAAGATGGTAGGGCTGAGCAACTAAAGAATGATCTAGTGACGAATGCCAATGAATTCGGTTTTTCAAAAGATGCTTTTGCATATTTTCTCGCTTCGCTCAGCGCTCAACCTCCGTCCGCCACTCTTAATGGACTGCGAGATGCCGGTATGGGGGAACTGGTCGATTCGTTAATCATTCGTTCCCCCGATATGGTACGAGTGTTAACATTGATCCCGGACACGCCACAGGTGGTATCTGACATATCGGATGATCTCAAAGCCCTTCCGGGAGTTCGTCTCGTGTCGCAAAGCCATTTCGGAGCGAGTGTAGGGCGTGCAATTATTCATGATTTTACCCGCTATATGGCGCTTACCTCGGTTCTCGTTCTTGCACTCCTGATTATAGTATTTCGGAGTCCAGCACGTATCATGCTGGCACTGGTACCGGTTGTTACCGGTATTGTCTGTACGCTCGGTATAATGGGGATGCTCGGTATTGAATTCAATATTTTCAATATCGCAGCGACCATTTTGATAATAGGTCTCTGTGTCGATTACGGAATATTCATGGTATGCAACCTCACAGAGGAATCTCATCATGAGTCAAACACGGCTGTATTGGTTTCGGGGCTCACTACTCTTGCGGGACTTGGTGCTCTTGCTTTTGCGCACCACCCCTCTATGTACTCAATTGGAATTACAGTACTCATAGGAATTGGCACGGGCATCCCTGCTGCGCTTCTCGTTATACCTGCTCTCTGGAACAAGGATGAACGATGAACTCTGTGATAATGATTCTCATCGGGTTGTTCCTGACGTTGGTAAGCGCCTGCTCCAGCATTCCGTTTGTGTCTACCGAACTAACATCAACGGTCCCCCGAAGTGTTGCGTCACTATCTGAGGGGCTGTGGTGTACAGGTAACGGCAGCCTAATGATCCGTCACACAGCGCTCTTTGAGTTTGAAGGAGCCAGCTATCCGCTCACAGGAATTATGAAGTTTGATCGCAGCGCAAAAGTCGCCCGGCTTGTAGGAATGAACGATATGGGAGTTAAGCTGTTCGATGTCAGCGTGGATGCTGTCTCGAGCCATGCGCATTTCATCATTCAAGACCTTACTCACTACCCCAATTTTGCCGAGGCTGTTGCTGTTTCATTACGAAGAATATTTCTCACCTACGTACCGGTCAGTAATGACACGCTTGAGAGGACCACGACAAAATACCTGATTACAAGGGATAATGCTGCTGGGGATACAATTCAATTTATTTTAGGCGGAAGCGATGAACAACTCCTTGAAAAATTATATCGGGGTTCTTCTGAGTCATGGCGTGTCCGCTACTACCAATATCAGCGTTTGCAAGGAAACCTTTTCCCAGGGGGAATCGTACTTGACGATAATCGGGCAGGCTACCGTCTGACCTTGTGGATAGAAAGCGTGGAGAAAACCGATGAATAATATCAAGCACGGCATAGCTGCTTCGTTACTTGAGGCTACAACAGATAATGCAGGGATAATGGAGGGTCGCTACTGTTTTACAGACAGTTTTGCGGGATTCTCAGGACATTTTCCAACCTACCCAATCCTCCCTGCCATAGTGGAAATCCTGACCGTTATTTCCTTAGTAGAAGAGCAGATGGGTTATCGACAACGCTTGGTTACGGTGGAGTCTGCGAAATTTCTCAATGCTGTAAGCCCCAACCAAGAACTGCAGGTGCGATGCCAACCGCGAACGGTTAAAGGAAAACTCCTCTACGATGCTCAGTTGACAGTAGGTAACGCGACAACAGCAAGCATGCTTTTAGAGCTCACCCATTTTGGTAACACACCGTGAGCCGTGCCTATTTTCCGATTGTAGAGGGGGCACCAGAACCGCTCAGAGTGATCGTTGAGCGCCAGGTTCGCTTTGAAGAGGTCGATCCTCTCAACATTGTCTGGCATGGACGATACCCGAGTTATTTTGAGGATGCCAGAGTGGCATTTGGAGAAAAGTACGGGATCGGCTACCTTGAATGCTATAAACAAGGCATCATTGCGCCGATCAAGGTGATGCACATTGACTACTTCCGACCCCTTCGTTTCCAAGAGCGGTTCAGTGTGGAGGGAATTCTCCATTGGAGTGCGGCGGCACGCCTCAACTTTGAGTTTATCATCAGAAACAAAGATCAAGAAATTGCCACCACCGGCTACAGCGTACAGATGCTGCTTGATACCGAACAGAATGTAATGCTTATTCCGCCGCCATTTATACGTGATTTTCTCCACAGTTGGCAAATGAGAGAGATCAGATGAGAGAGGTCTGCATCACTTCTACTCACGTAGTGACCGGTCTCGGCCCGAATTTGGATTGCCTCTGGAGTGGGTTAATGGCGGGAGAAAGCTCGATACGCCCGCTTAACCGCTTTTCAACAAGCCGATACCTGTCAGGGAATGCCTCTTGGATCGAGGGATTGGAGTTAACAAACGGACGTTCCGGCATCTTCAGCCTTCTGGAGCGCTTACGAGATGGCTTCGAACCAGTTCCACCCGATACGGCCATGATTACTGCAACGACAAAAGGATGCATTGATATAATGGAGCGTATCCAGGCCGGATTAACGGGTGACTCAGCAGAAGTTCCGATAGAGAAGTTGCTAAACCGGATTTCCGCACTGTTTGGCCTTACATCACCGGGCATTAATATCAATGCGGCTTGTGCCTCCTCTACTATTGCGGTGGCACGCGCCGCCTCTATGATCGCATCGGGGAAAAGCGAAGCAGTGTTAGTAGTATGCATGGATCTGGTGAGTGAATTTGTATTCTCCGGATTTTCAGCACTTCAGGCTCTAACGCCTGGCGTCTGTCGACCGTTCGACCGAAACCGTGACGGTCTTGCTCTGGGAGAGGGTGGAGCGGCGCTGCTCCTGATGAGCCGTGAGTTGGCTTATGCTGAACGTCGTCCTATACTCGGAACAGTTGCAGGATGGGGTGCTGCAAATGATGCTACTCACATCACTGCACCTGCCCGTGATGGCTGCGGTCTGATCCAATCGGTACGTCTCGCGCTCAAGCGGGCTGATATTGAAATGCAGGAAATTGCGGCGATTAGCGCCCACGGTACCGCAACCATGTACAATGACCAGATGGAACTTACTGCTTTCC
>CAYQMO010000296.1:0-4549 GCA_964418315.1 uncultured Geobacter sp.
GTGATCTTACTGTTAAAGGAGAAAGGAACTCAATAATCAGATCTGGTGATCCATAACGGCCCCTGTCATACCCCACAAATACAGTTGTTCCTCTCAGCACCCCAGCATGTTGACAACAACGCGCCCTCTGATGGCACCCTTTAAAATCGCCTGAATCATCGGTTCAACCTCGTGCAGGGTACACTCGGTCACAACCTCGGTCAGGCTGGCCGGTTTCCATTCAGAAGCCAGGCGTTTCCAAACTTCAGCACGAACCGCCCGCTGACACTGAACCGAATCGATCCCGATCAGGCTTACCCCGCGCAGAATGAACGGATAGACATTAAGCGGCAGTTCCGCTGAACCGACCAGACCGCAGCAGGTAACCGTGCCGCCGTGCTTGGTACTTTTTATGGCCGCCACCAGCGTCGCACCGCCCACCACATCGACAACCCCGCCCCATCGTTCGGCAAGAACCGGCTTCTCAGCTCCGGCTGCTGCCACCTCGCGGCTGATAACTTCTACAGCGCCAAGCCCTTTGAGGTACTCCACATCAGCATCTTTGCCTGTTGATGCCACAACCCGGTATCCAGCCCCGGCAAGTATGGAAACAGCGATACTCCCCACACCGCCGGTTGCTCCGGTAACGAGGATATCTCCCTGATCAGGCCGCACCCCGGCCTCTAGCAGCTTCAACACCGATAAGCCTGCCGTCAAACCGGCTGTTCCAAGCGCCATACTATCCCGCAGGGACAGTCCTTCAGGGATCCGGAGCGCCCATTCGGACGGAATCCGGATCAGTTGCCCCCAGCCACCGTCAGTTTCCATGCCGAGGTCGTAGCCGGTTACGATGACTTTCTCCCCTGGGGCAAAGACGCCGCTTAGGCAGGAGATTACTTCCCCCGCTGCGTCAATACCTGGGGTGTGGGGAAACTGCCGGGTAACGCCGGGGTGGCCGGTGGCCGACAGCGCATCTTTGTAGTTGAGAGATGAGTAGTGAACACGAACAACCAGGTCGCCCTGCGGCAGATCGTCAAGCTTCCGCTCACTGATTTTCCGCACGAACTGTTTGTCCACTGTCTTTTCTACAACGAGCGCCTTGAAATTGGTGTCTTTTTCCATAGAACCCCCCTGCCTGGCTTCAAAAATTTTATCGTACGGGTGGCAGGCTATCCCTAAAATTGTTATATTGTCAATCATTTGATGATAATGGCAGCATTATTTGGCGACAGTATCTGATGCTTTGCTTGTGGCTTTAAGTATGCTAGTATCCAGCCACGATAAATGAGTAACACGGGACGAAAATTTAGAGTAATAACCAGAAAGAGGACAGATTGAAGATGCCGCACGCCATTATCGAAATACCTGCCAAATTACCACTTTTCACCCAGAAAGAAACCGTTGTTTTTCCGTATATGCTCCTCCCTCTGTATCTTGGCGTGAAAGATCTCGCCACCTTCCGCGAGGCGGAGAGTTGTGAAAATTATGTCGTCCTTTCCTTTGAACGCCCCGAAGATCCAAAAAGCGACTATCCGAGTGGTCGGAGCGAAATTGGTACGCTCTGTAAGGTCAATCAGATCAAAAGGCTAGATGATGGCCGTTACAAAGTTTCCTTGGAAGGGGTTACAAGGCTGAGGATTATTGATACGGAGCCTGTCGGTAGTTTGACTTGGGCCCATTGCGAAATTGTACGGGAGTTTGTAGAAAAAAACCTCGTTTCGGATGCACTCGTTCAAAGCCTGAATGCTCTGCTGAAAATTGCTCTTTCGCATGGGAAACCGCTGCCTGAAGATATTCTGAAGATGATTGACTACATCGATAACCCTGCCCGCCTCTCCGATCTAGTGGCGCTGTACGTGAACCTGCCGGCAACCGATCTGCAGGAACTGCTGGAGACGACTGACCCGCTGGATCGCCTGAAAAAAGTCTATGTGCATCTGACTAACGAAGTACAACGGATGCAGATCAAGAACGAGGTGGCTGGTGAAGTTACCAAGCGGGTGGGGAAAAACCAGAAAGAGTATATTCTGCGCGAACAGATGAAGCATATTCAGGAGGAGTTGGGGGAAGAAGACCCACGCTCGACCGATATGAGCGAGTTGCGCAAAAAGATCGAAGAGGCGGGTCTTCCGGAAGATATCAAAAAAATTGCCGACAAGGAGCTGAAACGCCTGGAGCGTATCAATCAGGCTTCGCCAGAATACACAGTGGCGCGGACTTATCTAGACTATCTCGCCGGTATGCCATGGAACATCAGCACGCCCGACTCTCTTGACATGGTGCGGGCTGAGGAGATTCTCAACGAAGAGCATTACAATCTGAAAAAGGTCAAAGAGCGCATCCTGGAGTTTCTGGCCGTACGTTCACTCAAAGAGAATATGAAGGGGCCGGTGCTCTGTTTTGTCGGCCCGCCGGGGGTCGGCAAAACGTCGCTCGGCAAGTCCATAGCCCGTTCGATGGGGCGTAAATTTGTGCGCATTTCATTGGGTGGGGTCAGGGATGAAGCCGAAATTCGTGGCCACCGTCGTACCTACATCGGGGCTCTGCCGGGGCGCATCATCAAAGAACTGTACCGCTGCGGCGCCAATAACCCGATCTTCATGCTCGATGAAATCGACAAGCTCGGCAATGATTTCCGTGGCGATCCGGCCAGCGCACTGCTGGAGGTGCTTGATCCGGAGCAGAATTTCAGCTTCAACGACCATTACCTCGACGTTGCTTTTGACCTGTCAAAAGTGATGTTCATCACCACCGCCAACCAGCTTGATACCATCCCCGGCCCGCTTAAGGATCGCATGGAAGTCATACGTCTGGCCGGTTACAGCAGTCAGGAAAAACTGCAGATTGCCAAAGATTTTATTGTGCGGCGAGAGTTGGAGGAGAACGGCCTTACAGACCGGGGACTCACTTTTTCTGACGAAGCTCTGGAGAAAGTTATTGTCGATTACACCCGCGAGGCTGGCGTACGTGGTATGCAGCGCACGGTCGCTTCGATCTGCCGCAAGGTGGCCAAGGAGATCACCCAGCATAAAGCTCCGAGAAGTTGCATTACCGCTGAAGCGGTGGCGGAACTGCTGGGACCAAAAAAATTCCATAACGAAGTTGCAGCCGAGCATGACCGCATCGGCGTAGCAACCGGACTCGCCTGGACCGAGTCCGGCGGTGATATCCTCTTTATCGAGGTAACCTCAATGCCGGGAAAAGCAGAGCTGATTCTGACCGGCTCATTGGGCGACGTCATGAAGGAATCTGCCAGGGCAGCGCTCTCCTACATCGAGGCGCACGCCGATGAATTCGGTATCAAGCCGGAGGCATTTGAAAACCGCACCATTCACATTCACGTCCCATCCGGTGCCATTCCCAAAGATGGCCCTTCGGCAGGCATTACCATGGTCACGGCGCTGGTTTCGCTTCTCACAGGAAAACCGGCGCGGCGTAATGTTGCCATGACCGGTGAGATTACCTTGACCGGTCGGGTTATGGCGATTGGCGGCTTGAAAGAAAAAGTACTGGCGGCGCATCGTGCGGGAGTCAGCACGGTCGTAGCGCCGGAGCGCAATCGTGACGATCTGGAAGATATTCCGGAGAATGTCCGCAATGATCTGCAGTTCATCTTTGTCACTGAGGCAGAAGAAGCGCTGGCCGTGGCTTTGTAGTCCGGAATGAATGTTGCGGTTATAGATAAAATTCTGCTGATTCTCTTCCACGAGCTGCAGAGCTATTTCACCCTGGCGGGGCGCACTTTTGTGCGAATTTTCCGTCGTCCCTTCTATTATCGAGAATGTGCCATCCAGTTTGACACCCTGGGATTTTCCTCCCTGTTCATCTGCACACTGACCGGACTCTTCTCCGGCATGGTCATGGCGCTACAGTCACTGATCCAACTAAAGCCGTTTGCGGCAACAAGTTATGTCGGCGGCATGGTGGCGGTGACCATGATCAAGGAGTTGGGGCCGGTATTGGCTGCTCTGATGGTTGCGGGACGGGTCGGTTCCGCCATTACTGCCGAACTCGGAACAATGGTGGTAACCGAGCAAGTTGACGCCATGCGGGTTGAAGGCACCGATATTATCAAACGTCTGGTTGTGCCGAGACTTATGGCAATGATTGTTGCTCTGCCACTCCTGACAATCGTGACGGATGTCGTCTCAATTTTTGGCGGCTACGTCATGGCCTCCGGCTACAGCATCAGTCCGCTCTTATACATCAGCGGACTCCCCCAGTTCATGTTGTTTCAGGATCTGATCGAAGGAGTGGTCAAGCCGGCAGTTTTCGGGGTTATTATTGCCATAACCGCCTGCTACGTTGGCCTTAACACGAAAGGTGGCGCAGCCGGTGTGGGGGCTGCCGCCAAGCAGGCGGTGGTGCTATCCTCGGTACTGATTCTGGTGAGTGATTTTTTTATGGCGAAGATTTTTCTCGTGTTCAGATGATAAAGGGTTGTGTCTCAAGCAATATGCTCGGTAAAAGGAATTACACAATATGGCACACATAGCTATCTCCCTAAAGACAAGATTAATCAGTTCTGTACGCAAAATCAAATTAAGCTGCTTGCACTGTTTGGGTCGGT
>CAYQMO010000297.1:0-4535 GCA_964418315.1 uncultured Geobacter sp.
TTGCTGCCAGGGCAAAAGAAGAACAGCGGCTGCGGGCTGAAGCTGAATTGCTCAGGAAAACCCAGCAACAAGCCATTGCCGCCGAAGCGACTCATCCCGCAGTTAAAAAAAACAAAATTCCGATCCCTGCCTTGCCCACAGCGTATACTGTCAGACGCGGAGAAACGCTGCCGCAAATTTCGGCACGATCAGAAATATACAACGATTCGTCACTCTGGCCGATTATCTTTCGTGCCAACCGCGACCAGATCCGTGATCCAAAGCGGCTGTGGCCTGGCCAGGTTATTACCATACCACGAAACTTCAGTCGCATTGATGCAGATGAAGCGCGTCGCTATTCCGCTAAAAATGAACAGAAATAAATTGCATTGCACACTTATGACACTTGTCAATCTCCTGGTTGATACGCTCTATATGCTGTGATATAGATCAACATATTATTAAGATCTGGTGACGATAATGATTATGATTGACCGCCTGATTGAACAGGCTCTGCTTGAAGACATCCATACCGGTGATATCACTACGCTTGCGGTTGTCCCCGGAAGACGCCCCGCTTCTGCGAGGTTGATTGCAAAAGAAGCTCTGGTTGTGGCAGGGATTGCGACCGCCGCTCGAGTTTTCACCATACTTGACCCGGATATCAGTTTTAAAGCGTGTCTGAACGACGGCGAAAAAGCATCGTCGGGAACTCTGCTGGCGACACTCGACGGAGAGGCGGCAAAGCTCTTGATGGGCGAGCGGGTTGCACTCAACCTGCTCCAGAGGATGTGCGGCATCGCGACACTGACAGCCCGTTTTGTCGAGGCGGTTGCCGGAACAAAAGCGCGGATTGTTGATACCCGCAAGACGACACCCGGACTGCGGCAGCTTGAAAAATATGCCGTGCGCGTCGGTGGCGGTATCAATCACCGCACAGGACTTTATGACGGCGTTCTTATCAAGGAAAACCACATTGTCGCTGCTGGCGGGATAACCGAAGCGATCCGCCGCGCCCGCGCCTACATCCCGCACACGCTGCAAATAGAAATTGAGACCGAGACTCTGGTGCAGGTTGATGAGGCGCTTGAGGCCGGAGCCGACATCATAATGCTTGATAACATGAGCCTCGACGAAATGCGTACAGCCGTTATGACTATCGGTGAACGGGCTCAAGTGGAGGCATCAGGCGGCGTCAACCTTGAAACTGTCCGGGCAATCGCCGAGATCGGTGTAGATATTATTTCAGTAGGTGCATTGACCCATTCGCCACGGGCAATGGATATCTCGATGCTGCTGGATTAGGCGGGACAGACAGGATGACAAAATGATCAGCGAAAATGACAAAATCGTTATCACGCAGTGTGCTGAAAAGTATAATGTCACATCAGTGACGGTGTTCGGATCTTCTCTTATCAACGATGTAGAGGCTAATGATATTGATCTTGGCGTGAAAGGGCTTGACCCCAAGAATTTTTTTAAATTCTATGCTGAATTATTCAAAAATCTCTCAAGGCCGGTTGATTTAATTGATGTTACAAGGAAAACCCTTTTTAACGAGCTGATAGAAAAATCCGGAGTTCGAATTTATGGATAACCTTCCTGCACAGATAGCTGCGGAGGTGGAAAATGTCGAGGTAGCTCTTCAAAATCTTGAAGAGACCATGGGAAGAGATGTTAAAACAGTCGTAGAACTGGCTGCAATGGGTACGTTTTTGCACAATGTTTATAACGGGATCGAAAACATTCTTAAGCAAACCTTAAAGATGCAAAATATCCAGATAAACAGGGGCGAAAACTGGCATAAGGAGTTGCTCAATCTCTCCGTCAAGCAAGGAATTATTTGCGAGGAGTTGTCAGATCAACTTTACGAGTACTTGGCGTTCAGACATTTTTTTGTCCACGCATATGGTTTTATGCTTGAAGAAGCACCATTGGAGGATCTTGTACAGAATATCCCGGGGATTTGGTTGAAATTCACATCGGAAATTAAAGATAGATTATTGCCAGTGCAGTAACGTAATGCGGTTAAAACCATACTAAAAGGAACAGTATGTGTAATTTCAATGCTGTTAAAAATACACGCCAATTACACAATATTTTTGCTGTTCTCATCTGTATATTGATCCTAGTATGCAGCACCGCGCAAACGGCCACCGCAGCAGAAACCCGTGGACTCACGGTTGTCGCAAAAGACCGGGTCACCAATCAGAGCGCCGAAGTCAAACTCTACAATAAATCCTACGCCGTTATTATCGGTATCGACCGCTATCCCAACCTGCCACAAGATCGTCAGCTTTCCTATGCCGTGCGCGATGCCCAAGGTGTCGAGCAGGTGCTCAAGCGGCAGTACAAGTTTGACAGGATATTCACTCTCTATGACCAGCAAGCAACAAAAGAGCGCATTCAGGAGCTGCTGACTGAAGAGCTTCCCTCTCAGATGGGCGAGGACGATGCTCTTTTTATTTTCTGGGCCGGCCACGGCAATCAGGAGAAAAAATCCGAGGGTGATCTCGGCTATCTTGTGCCGTATGATGGCTCAATCGGCAAGCTCCGCACCGTTATTACGATGGATGAAATCAAAAATACCGTCTCAAAAGCCATTCCCGCCAAACATCTCTTTTATGTTTTCGATGCCTGCTACAGCGGGCTCCTCACAACCCGTGCCGTTGACAACAAATCCCGCCGTGATCTTGCCTATCTGAAAGAGATAACCAGAGAGCGGGTGCGCCAGGTGCTGACTGCCGGTGGCAAAGGGCAGGAGGTTCTGGACAGCGGACGTAATGGCCACTCTGTCTTTACCGGTCGCCTGATAGAGATTCTGGAAGCCAAAGGTGATTTTGTCACCGCTAACGAGATCCAGGCCATTATCCGTGAAAAGGTCAGCGGCGATGCCCGTGCTCGCGGTTACAATCAGACTCCCGCTTTTGATGCCATTTCTGGGAGCGGCGATTTTGTCTTTGTGCCAAATATCGAGCAGAAGGTGATGGACAACAAGGCTGAGTTGGCGAGGATGGAGGCGGAGCTGAAGCGATATGAAGCGCAGGAGGCGGAGGCGAGAAAGCATCAGAGCGATCAGCAGCGGCGGGAAGCCGAACAGAAGCGCAAAGCTGCCGAAGCCAGGTTGAAGGCGGAACAGCTCCGACAGCAACAACTTGTCGAGGAAGAGAAGCGCCAGCAGGAGATGCTTGCCGAGCGCGCACGGTTTGATGCCGAACAGAAACAGCGGGAACAGCAGTTGACCACAGCCCAGAAGGCTGAAGAGCAGCGCATGACGGCTCTAAAGGCGGAACTTGCCAAAAAGAAGCAATCAGCTCCGGCAGCCTCAACCGGATCGCTGGAGGCGGCAGTAGCGGAAATCAAACGGCTTAATGGTGAGATTAAAGGGATTGAAGCAGCTTTTAGTCGTGAATTGACAGATGGGAAAAAGCGAATTTCTGCCCGCTATGCCGCCGAAATTGAGGCGGTCCGACTTGCGTCGAAACAGAAGCAGGCGCCACTGGTGCGGGATGAATTTGAGACGGAGGCTGAATTCACGGCGAAAGCAGCGAAGCAGCAGTCTTCTTATAGTGACCGTATTGACCAACTGGAACAGAAGCAGCGGGCAGAGATAGCTGCTCTTGAAAAGCGTTTGGCGCTTGAACAGCAGAGCCAGACCGCTGATTTGCGGCAGAGCTTGAAACACCTTGCTGATAAAGAGTTTACGATTGGCGCTGAGAGTCTGAAATTGGAATTGGGGCAGTATAATGCGGATAAGAAGAGTTTTCCTGTTTCAATCAGCAACAGTACGCAAGCGGTCAAAGTCGCCATGAACGGCACTGTACCTCTTCCGAAAGATGCCGCTCGAAAATTTAAACAGGAATACAGCAGCGGTCTAGTACGCCCGGAAGTGACTGTAAAAGCTGGTGGAGAGCTGTCACGGGTTGCCCTTGCCAATGACTCTGACAGCAGTGTTTATGAATATGTTGATGGTGAATTCATGACTGTTGTCGAGCAAAAACGGAGATTCTATGCCGACCCGCATACCGGACTGATCTGGGCAAGAAACGGCAATATTGCAGGTAAAAAGATGAATTGGTCCGATGCCATGAACTGGATCGAAAATCTGAATTATGGTGGTTATAACGACTGGCGCTTGCCAACGAAAGTGGAGCTTGAATCATTCTCAAAACGGGGCGGGGAAAAACCTTCGCAGTGGTTTAACGCTAATGGTTTTAATTCCGTCCAGTCAGATTACTATTGGTCGTCGAGCAACGACTCTAATAGTCCGAGTAACGCGTGGTACGTTGTCATGGTTGGTGGCGGAGTGGGCAACGCCAGTAAGAGGCTCAACTACTATGTTTGGCCAGTGCGTTCGGGAAAGTAGGTTGGTCGCGTTGAACGGCTTTATCGTGAAACGCGACATATCGGTGCCGGGATGTCTGCAATGTTGCGTTTCACGGTGAGGCTGTTATACTCCAAACGGTCACGAAATGAGTTTTTTGTTAATCCTTACCCTGAGTTTGTCGATATAATCATAAACGACATCAAGGGAGCTGACCATGACAATGTATATG
>CAYQMO010000298.1:0-4469 GCA_964418315.1 uncultured Geobacter sp.
GACAATTCATTTGCTACAAAACCGGACAAGTCTATTTGCTCTTGACACAAAAAAGTCCTTTTTTTGAAGGTCAATGTCCCGCAAGTGTCCCATTGTCCCATGATGATAGCAAAAGGTTATTGTATAACTGATAGTTGAGGCTATAACAATTGGCGATTATGTCGCCAAGAAATGATTTTATACATGGACTTACCAAAAATACTCTTTCTATCCGAGTGTAAGAGTCGAAAAAATCATCTCACAGGAAGATATTGCCAAAAACAACAGATAACAGACAAGGGTTACAAAGGTAAGCTGCCGCTGAATGATGGGGATTGTCAGCTTCATGCTTGGAATCCAGTTAAGTGGCATCAATACACCAACTCCTGCTCCAGTGACGGCACCGGTAAAAAGAAAAGCGTACATGATATAACCAACATAATTATACTCCTTCTGCAGCAGGCAAAAGGGGCAATGATGGCTGGGCAGTTCATAGATATAGAGGCAGATAAAAGAAATTATTGAAGCGAGAGATACCAGAAACGTAACCGCTGAGGAAATAGAAAATAGGTAGCCGAAGCGATTTCTGGTATAGAAAAACATGCCGCTGAACGCAGTGATTGCCATGCTGATGAAGAATGTAATCTGCATCGGCTTATGCGGCAACGAAGCAAGGTCGCCACTGAACGTGTGTGCTTCTCTACTGAACAGGCTCCCACAGCAGGAGGTTATGACGTCGGCCTTAATACCGGAGAAGTATAAAATGACAATGGCACTCTCCAATACCAGCAGTGGCACCATTAACGTTAGAAGCGCAAATTTTTTCCTGATTAACGGATAATCGTACCCTTTATTGTCGGCATAGTTGAGAATCAGCCAAACCCCACCCAAAAGAAAATTAACGACCTTGAAAAGCAATGCGGGATAGCCGTAGGGATTTACTGCCAGGGTTCCTGCCGCACACATGGCCCCAGTAAACTGGGTATGAAGATTATTTGCGGTATGTATGAAGAGAAAGAGGGACATGAGCTCAAGACTGAGGAGGTAGCTCATGATTGTTGATATCAAGTATGTGCGGCGTTCCAAACCCAGTTGCCGTTCACTACCGCTTGCAGGATCCCAGTTTTCGTAAATCTTTACTGCGTAATAACCAGCATATACCGCCAAAACTGAAGTCAGCAAAGCAATCAGGATCAACGAGAGCGTCGCAGGGCGTAAAATCACCGAGTACTCCGACTGCTGACAACCTCACCGTCACGCATCTCCACAAGTGTGTCTATCAGTGGCGAATCAAAGACCAGCGGATCATGGCTGGCAATCAGCACACTTTTTCCTTCACTTTTCAGCCCGCCAACAATTGCCATAAACTCCTGGGAGAGTTTTGAATCCAGATGTGCGGTCGGTTCGTCAGCAATAATAATAGCTGGATTGTTGATTAAAGCCCTAGCAATGGCAACGCGCTGTAATTCTCCACCTGACAACAATTCCACCCGCTGCGTCTCGTGTCTGGCGATATTGAACTGTTCCAATAAGCTCAGTGCGCGTACCCTGAATTGTGCCAGACCCTCACCGGTTGTATATGCAGGCAACATGACATTCTCGAGAACAGAGATCCCGTTGACCAGGTTGAATTGCTGGAAGATGAAGCCAAAGGTTGAGCGCCGGATAGAGGTAAGAAAACGCTCTGGAAGACTTGTTATTTCTACAGTTTCTATCCCCTCTTGCTGAAATGGCACTGCCGCAGCAATCCCTTTCAGAAATATCCTGCCCGATGTGGGGCGAGCCATACAGCCAATCATCGTTAGAAGAGATGTTTTACCGGAACCGCTTGGTCCTTTGAATACGGTGATCTCTTTCGGTCTGACTTCAAGTGTAACATTATTTACTGCGGTGAACTGGTTCTGCTTGTCACTGTTGAACGTTTTTGTTACCCCGGCAAGTTCTATCACGTTACGACCTCATAGCGGCATCGGGATCGATAGTTGCTGCGCGCCAGCAGGGTATAATGGTAGCAGCAGTATAAGGCACTACTGTAAAAAAGAAGAGTACCACCAACTGATACAGATCAACTACCGGTACCAACTGGAACCGGGGATATAACATTGACCACCCCTTTAACGCCTGGGCAAAAAGAGGGGCTGACAGAAAAAAAACATGAGCATAGGCAAGTATTACACCGACGACAAACGCCGTCAGAGAAATGACCACTCCCTCCCAGAATTTTAGCAGCAATACATCCGATGTTTCCCAGCCGATTGATTTCAGGATGCCTATTTCCTTGCGTTCCTCTGCTGAAAGCCCGGTTGCCTTATCCAAAGCGAAGATAATGAATGAAATCACCGTTGACGCCAGAATAAGCAGTGCCATACCGCCTCTCCAGTCAAAAATGGACTGATAAGTTCGCTGAATCTCACTTTTCAGAATGGGTCTCGAATCCGGGTACAGCGAGGCAATTTTGGATGCAACCGTAGACAGTTCTTTGGCATTACCCACCGTTACAGCCAGATCGGTGGCCTGACCGCTTGGAAAATTGAACAATTGCTGGAAGTCACTCGGAGTAATGACAATCATATCAGCAGCCATTAGATCTGAACTGCTTAAGAAAATATTATCGACTTCCAATATCAGTGGCATTTTAGCCTGCGCCCGCAATGGAAACATATTGCCAACGTTCATTCCCATACTTCGCGCTACACCTGATCCGACAGACGCTTTTCCCGGCCTCAACGCGGGGTCATCACTCGCCATAATTGTATAGTTGACTCCGTTCCATGAATCGAAATAATACCCCCATAAACGTGGTTGAACCTCTGAAACCCCCCTGATTTTGGCGATCTCTTCAGCATACTTTTTTGGGATAAGGTCCTGACGACCTGCAATCAGCCTCTGGACAACCAAATCCGGCGCATCATTCAGAATAATTGTCGCCTCTCTTTTCAGGGCAGAAACAAAGAACAGGAGGGAAGCCAGTAGAAAGATGACCAGCATATACATGGCAAGAAGTGACAGGTTCTTTGTTCTTCTGCGTTGCAGTGACGAAAGCGAAAAATCAAGAATATTCAGATTACGTTCGATTGTTTTGTTCATGGTTTGTCAGAAGGCACTGGTGGCAGAATTAGCGAGCCGGAAGGGAAATATTCAAATGCCAAGGGATGTTCCTGGAACGGCGCATGTCGATCAGCCAGTGCCGGGTGACGGGTGTACCGCGCTTCTGTCACCAGGCACAGATCGGTCACATGCAAATCTTTGAGTTGCCGGCTTACAAGGTTTTCTTTGCGTTCTGAGGCTTGTTGCTCGTAGTGGGCATGGATCGGGAGAAGCGCAAGAATCACCATGTTGACGGTTATGAATAGCAGGAATTGAGTGGCGCTACGCATGGATAATCAGTTAAGTGATTTAATGGTTTGTGACGTTATCTCGCTAAAGCGCAATAATCGCTTGCCTTTATGATCTGCTTTAAAGGACTGCGCATCTTTTTCTGTCCGGAAAGGGACCAGCTCAGCTCCCATCGGGCCATTAACGTCACTGCCAATAACAAAAAAAGCGGTTCGAGCGTCAATCATGGTCAACGAATAATATTCTTTCACTGATAGTGTGGTAATGTCTGACTGACGTTTGCCAGGAGTATAGCGAGCCGTATTAAAATAGTGGCTGAACATATCCTTTGGCCCGTCGTAGTAACTGACGCTACCATCTTTGAAGCTTGAGGTCGCCGTCCAGTCAGGATATTTAGCGACAAACATTCCGCATACAGGGCACTTTGCCGTGGAGGGTACTGTAATAGCACCCTTGTCAGCTGCCGATACTACTGCCACCCACAGTAAGCAGATCATGATAATTGCTGAAAAATGGCGTTTCATAGTAGCCCCTCTCATATGAACTAATTCTTGGCAGAGCCTGAATGTACTGATATATTGCAGCAAAGGCGCATTCAACTTGCAAGGACTACTAGCATATTGCCCACGAATAGTCATGCTGTTATTTGGGATTTAAGGTGATGATTACTCTACTTTTATGTTGGATATAAGTCTCTGATTTATCCGGAGTCCCGTGAAAAAATTCCACAAAAATTTAACTTCGTATGTACTGATTTCGATTTATCTGTTGATTGTCTGCACTCCGCTTGCACCCTTTGCCATGAAGTCAAAACTTATCGCACATGCCGTCACAGGGGAATGCACGGGTGACTGCAGAATTGACGGATGCTCAGCAGCAAGAAGCGCAAATCACACATGTTGCTGTTGGCAGAAAAAGCTGCGCAGTAGCGATGAACATCACAGTAAGGGAGAATGTTGTATTACTCCAACTGTCCAACATGCTGAAACTCCCAAAAAGGCTGACGATTGTTGTGCAGTAAAAAAACATAAATCAGATGAACACGACGACGATACTGACCCGCCTTCAAAATCTTCTTCTCCAATAAAGGGTATTACAACTCACTCGTGTCCCAACGTTTAATTGAATAAAATCAGCTGTTTACTGTTCTTGCA
>CAYQMO010000299.1:0-4433 GCA_964418315.1 uncultured Geobacter sp.
GGTGTCTGTATTATCAGAGATGTTTCCTGATATTTTTCAGATTGTGGATGAAGAGGTATTTTAAGCTCAGCGGAACGTAATATAAGAAAACAAGGTGGAAACATTAATATACACCTGCATCTTGGTGTAGTTGGGCTGCAAACACCATAAAAGGAGGATTATGTCTAAACAACAAACAGTGGATGAGGTTCAGCTTAAAAAGAGTCTTACCGGTATCGCCGGATTTTATGAAATTACCGGCGGAGGCATCCCTACGGGAAGACCTACGCTCGTTTGTGGTAGGGCAGGGTGTGGCAAGACTCTGTTTGGTATGGAATTTCTTGTAAGGGGTGTCACGGAGTTTGATGAGCCGGGAGTTTTCATCAGTTTTGAAGAAAATGAAAATGAACTGGCTGAAAATGTTGCTTCAATAGGCTGGGATTTGAGAGCCTTAATCAAGGAAAAGAAAATCTTTCTTGATTATATTTTCATTGAAAGAAGCGAAATTGAAGAGACAGGTGAGTTTAACCTGGACGGATTGTTTATCCGAATTGAAAGTGCCATACAGGAAGTGAATGCCAAACGCATTGTTATTGACACCATGGAGGCTCTTTTCAGTGGCTTTCCCAATGAAGCAATTTTGCGTGCTGAAATCCGCCGGTTATTCCGCTGGCTTAAAGACAAAGGACTGACAGCCGTGATCACCGGTGAACAGGGCGAACAGAGCTTTACACGTCATGGTCTGGAAGAGTATATTTCCGACTGTGTAGTGTTTCTGGATCACCGCATGACCGAGCAACTTGCCATACGACGTTTGCGGGTTGTCAAATACAGGGGAACTTCCCACGGTACCAATGAATATCCGTTTTTGATAGACGAAAAAGGCTTCTCTGTTATCCCTATCACTGCTGTTGGACTTGACTACAATGTCTCCAGTGAACGATTATCAAGTGGAATTGAGCGGTTGGATACGATGCTTGGCATTAAGGGTTTTTTCAAGGGTTCAAGTATTCTGGTCAGTGGTACGGCTGGAACTGGTAAAAGCAGTCTTGCTTCATTTTTTGTGGACGCCGCTTGCAGGAGAAATGAGCGATCTCTCTATTTTTCTTTTGAAGAGCCTCCTCAGCAGATCATGAGAAATATGACTTCTATCGGTCTCAATCTGGATCAATGGGTACAAAACGGGGTGCTTGCCTTTCGTTCCCTGCGGATAACCACATTTGGTCTGGAGATGCATCTTGCTATGATGCTGAAAACGATTCAGGAATTTAAACCGCAAGTTGTCGTGATCGACCCTATCTCTAATTTGACGTCCATAGGCAGCGTCAGGGACTCAAAAGCTGTTTTGACAAGGCTTATCGATTATATGAAAATGAAAGGCATTACTTCAATGTTTACGGATCTTGCATACGCCGGCAATGCTACTGAAACTACAGAGACTGAAATTTCATCGCTGATGGACTCGTGGGTTTTACTTCGTGATATTGAACTTAATGGTGAGCGCAACCGTGGCATGTACATTTTAAAATCAAGAGGTATGTCACATTCCAACCAGATAAGAGAGTTCCTGATAACTGACAAAGGGCTGGATCTTATTAATGTTTATGTTGGATCAAGCGGTGTTCTGACTGGTACGGCACGAGTTATCCAGGAGGCTCGTGAGTCTTCTGAAGAAGTTGAACGTGCTCTTAGTATTGAACGTATCCAGCGTGAGGTTGAGCGTAAAAAACGCATGCGTGAATCCAGGATTTCCGTGATTCAGGAGACCTTTACAAGAGAGATCGAAGACCTTGAACAATCTCTTGCTGAAATTAAGACACAACAGGGCATCCTGCTAAACGAAAAGAATCATCTGTCTAAAATGCGTGGAGAGGATCAATAAGGAGTATTGATAATGGAAGACAAGGAACTGGAAAGCCGGAAAACCATAGAATGGGAATTGAGGCTCTACGTAGCCGGTCAAACTCCAAATTGCGTCAAGGCATTTAAAAATCTCAAAGATATATGTGAACGGGAGCTGCAAGGGCGTTATAAAATTGAAATCATTGACCTTCTGAAAAACCCTGAGCTGGCAAAAGGGGATAAGATTATAGCCATCCCTACACTTGTCAGAAAACTGCCAGAGCCGGTAAGAAAAATCATAGGTTCATTGCAGGATACGGAGCGGGTTCTGGTGGGACTCAACCTGAGAAAGCAGCGGCTATAAAAAGGAGTCTGTTATGACTGAACAACCTGAAGACACTTTACAGAGCTTTGAGCAGATAATATCGAATAACGGGCAGGGTACTTATCTGTTGCGATTGTATGTGACCGGTACTACACCTAAGTCGGTAAATGCAATATCCAATATCAAACAAATCTGCGAAAAGCATTTAAAGGGGCGGTTTGAATTGGAGGTGATTGATATCTATCAAAAACCGCACATGGCAAAACAGGATCAGATTATAGCTCTGCCTACGCTTATCAAGAAATTGCCAATGCCATTAAGGCGTATTATCGGTGACCTGTCCGATTCGGAGCGTGTACTTATGAGCCTTGATTTGATCGAAAAGTAAAAGGGTAAATGTAAATGGAAGAGATTGAATACCAGCTAAGGCGATTGAGGCAGGAAAACGAGGAATTACAGATACAGTTGCAGGACGCTCGAATAACACTGGATGCAATCCGCAACGGTGAAGTTGATGCTTTCATTGTGGATGGTCTATGTGGAAAACAGATATTTTCTCTTCAGGGTGCTGATTACAGTTACCGCGTGTTGATTGAAGAGATGCAGGAGGGTGCCATTACCCTGTCTGAGGATGGCAGCATCTTGTATGCGAATAGATTCATGGAAAGAATATTTGAAACAAAACTTGAAAAAATTATCGGCAGGGCAATTGAGCCATTTATTTATCCATCCGATCTGCCTGCCTTTGAAGCTATTGTTAAACAGTCCATGAACGGTCATGAGTCTGCGGAAATAAGGCTGGTTACCAGTAGCGGTGTAGCCATACCAACGTATCTTTCTGCAAGCAGTGTATTAATCGGGGATGTACCTGTTTTATGTTTAACTTTGACAGATTTGACACATCAGAAGCGACATGAACGTATTCTGGCTGAAGAGAGATTAAGCAGATCTATTATTGATCAGTCAGCAGATGCCATCATTGTTTTTGACGATCGAGGAATCATTATTCGGGCAAGCCAGGCTGGTTTTGACCTGATCGGCAATAACTGTTTGAATGTGCACTTTAATGACGCATTCAGGCTTTATCTGAAACAATCCGGCAAAGAGCTGTCCGGACGCAATCCTGAATCCGGGCTTTTTACAATTGATAGCGTAATTGCAGGGGGAAAGATTCATTCACGCGAGGTATTTATCGAAAAAGAGAACGTTCCCGCAAAACACCTTATTCTGAGTGCTACACCGATGGTGGATAATTCCAACCGTGTGGTTGGTGGAATTATCAATTTAACTGACATCACGGAAAAAGCCGAAACCGAAAGACAATTGAAAGAGAGCAGGGAGTGGCTGGACATTACCCTTAAAAGTATCGGCGATGGTATTATTGCAACAGATGAGCACGGTAGTATTTTGTTTATGAACCAGGTAGCTGAGAAGCTTACCGGCTGGAACATGGCAGATGCTCTTGGTAAGCCGGTTGACGAGATATTCAGAATTATAAACGAAGAGACTCGGGAGGCAGCCATAAATCCGGTAACTAAGGTGCTGGATGAAGGAATTGTAGTTATAACTACAAACAATACATTTTTAGTCACAAAAGATGGAAGGGAGTTTCCCATCAAAGAGAGTGCTGCTCCTATTAACATATCAGTTGACAGGCGTATCGGAGTTGTATTGGTTTTCCAGGATGACAGCGAAAACAGACGAATGGCAGCCCAGCTCCATCAATCTCAGAAAATGGAGTCCATTGGCAGACTTGCAGGTGGTATAGCACATGATTTTAATAATATGATGATGGTGATTTTAGGATATACGGAACTATCTTTAGACAGTCTGGATTCCTCCGAACCTCTTTATGAAAATCTTAAAGAAATCCGCAATTCAGCTAAACGCTCTGCCGATCTTACCCGTCAACTTTTAGCATTTGCCCGCAAACAGAGCATTGCCCCAATAGTGCTGGATATTAACCTTATTGTTGGAGGGATGTTGAAACTGCTTGAAAGACTTGTCGGAGAAAATATTAAGTTGCATTGGCAGCAAGGTAAAGACCTGTGGCAGGTAAAGGCTGACCCTTCCCAGATAGACCAGATACTCGCCAATCTCTGTGTAAACGCAAGGGATGCCATAGCTGGTATCGGCAATGTGCTTATAGCAACCGGTAATGTAACCTGTGATAAAGTTTATTGTTCAAGTTATCCATACGCAGTCCCGGGGGATTATGTGCTGCTGACTGTCAGCGATGACGGATGCGGTATGGAAAAGGAGATACTGGCAAATCTGTTTGAGCCTT
>CAYQMO010000300.1:0-4368 GCA_964418315.1 uncultured Geobacter sp.
CCCCCGAACACACATATAAATACCTGATTGACATGATCAGCATCCAATGTAATACTTTCGAAAGTATTACATACATTGGGAACGGAGAACTAAAATCATGCGGGTAACCAGTAAAGGACAGGTAACCATACCTGGCGCTATTCGTCAGAAACTTGGTATATTTCCCCAGAGCGAGGTTGAATTTGTGGTGGAAGGCAACACAGTTATTTTACGTACGGTTACGGCAAAAACCAGCAGAGGGAAAAGAGTGGTGGAAACTCTTCGTGGACGCGCCACGGTACGCATGACGACTGACGAAATTATGGCGTTTACACGAGGTGAAGATTGAATCCGTCTGGTGTGCTTGTCGATAGTAACGTGTTGCTTGATGTACTGGAGGAAGACGAAAACTGGTACGAATGGTCATCCACACAACTGCACAGAGTGGCTGATCGTTGTACATTAATCATTAATCCGATTATCTATGCGGAGGTGTCGGTCGGATTTAAACGCATTGAGGAACTGGAGGATGCTCTGCCAATGGATTTTTTCCAAAGAAAACCGATTCCGTATGAAGCAGCGTTTCTTGCCGGAAAGTGTTTTATACGGTATCGCAAACTTGGGGGATCCAAACAGTCACCATTGCCGGATTTCTTTATCGGAGCCCATGCGGCGGTTTCAGGGCTTACGCTTTTGACCCGTGACGCCGCACGTTACCGCACCTATTTCTCTTCACTTTCATTAATTACTCCGTAACTCACAGGAACGATAAAAAATGAATGATATCAAGCTGAAACATCCACTGCGTATTATGGTTGTCGAAGATGACGAGCTGATTCAGGCGGCATTTTGTTTGCTGGTGCAAAGTTTTGAAGGGGTTGCCCTGGCAGGCACGGCATCAACCGGTGTGGAAGCGGTGGCACAGGCGCGGTTGCTTAAACCGGATCTGATCCTGATGGATCTGCGTATGCCGGATATGGATGGGATTGAAGCGACCAAGCGGATAAAAGCAGTTCAGCCGAAAATGAAGGTTGTGGCACTAACGGCGCTTGAAGATCCTCTCCAGATTACCCGGGCTTTGGAAGAAGGAATGGACGGTTTTCTACTGAAACGGGCGTCCCCCCGTGAGCTGAAGCTGGCTATCGAAACGGTAGTTGCCGGGGAGCAGTATCTGTCACCCCAGGTAAGCGCAATCATAGCAAAAGCCTATCTGGATGAACGGAGCCGCAAACATGCCCCTGCACCACTGCTGACGCCTCGGGAAAAACAGGTGGTGACATGGATTGCCAGCGGCATGCGGGCAAAACAAATTGCGGAGGAGATGGAAATAAGCGAACGAACCGTGGAAAAACATTGCGAGCAGGCCAGGCGGAAGCTTAAAGCTGCTACGACTGCAGAGATGGTAGCTATCTGGCAGCGAATGCAGGAGGATAAAGCGTGATCAAAATCAAAGCTGTCTTGACTCTGTATAAATACTTCTGGCGACAGTGTGCCATTCTGCTTGTTATCGCCGCAGTTATGTTTCCAGCGCATTCATTTGCCATGAATTACGCGGCCGGGTCAAAGCAGCCGGACGGCTTCCTGCTAAGTTTGTATCCCTTCTGGTATACGGCCAACAAAATCACCGATAAGAATGGCAACGCCGCCGTAGACAAGCTCGGACTGGACAAGTACGGTGTGCAAATTGGTGGCAATTATTATGCCGGAGGTTTTTTATTTAATACAGTCATCCCGGTTGGCAATCTCAATGTAGATGCTGTTCATGATAGCGATGCCGGACTGGGTGATATTCAGCTTCGAGTCGGAAAATTTCTACCGATCGACTCAGTGACAATCCTGCCGGTGCTGATGCTGAAAGCACCCACCGGCAGCTATGACAAATCCCGACCGGTCAATTTTGGTTACGGCCAAACTGATCTGGCCGCTGAGTTGTACTTTTTCAAGTTGTTCGGGTTGTTCTCTCTTGATGCACTGGCCAGGTATACGATTCGTTTTCACAATTCCAAGAGCGATGTGACTCCCGGCAATGAACTTGCTCTGGAAGGCTTGGCCACGTTAAGACTTGCTGACAAGGTTCGTATCGGTCCTGCCATTAACTTTGTTGTAGGTGGCGATCGAAAAAAAGGGGGGAACGTGGTACAGGACAGCGGTTTGATGCGCCTCTCGGCCGGTGGTGAAATCTATTATGGCAGGGATTCACGGGCACGGGTATCACTTGCAGTATACAAGGACGTTTTGACCCGTAACACCAATGAAGGGACACTGGTGATGAGCAGGATCAGTATCCCGTTTTGATTTGTTAGCGCAGTGAATCAAGCAGTTCAGGTACCGATTCCAGCCTGGCATCCAATCCCGCCTGTTCAAGGGCGGTTCCGATACTCTCGGCATCAGGAATTCCCAGCGACATCCCCAATCCCTTGATCCGGTGCCCTTCTTCCCGAACAATTTCATTATCCCCACGTATCAGAGCTTGTTCAATGGTCGTTATGGATGCGACTATTCTGGCCGCTGCTGCTTCACGCAGATGAGCAAACTGCTGTTCAAGCGCTGCTTGAGCAGTGTGACCATCATTTTTTGGTTCTTTGACGGTATCTGAGAGGGGCATCATCTCCTGCAACAGGCTCGCCGTGGTAAAGGGGCGTGACAGATAGCTGTCGCAGCCCGCTTCCAATGCGGCCTGCCGGTCTTCAGGGTAGGCATTGGCGGATAGTGCTATGATTCTCATCGGCAGCCTGCCGCTGCATTGTTCATCTGCCCGGATCATTTTAGTCAGGGTGATGCCGTCCATTTCAGCCATACGCATGTCGGTCAGCAGTACATCAAAACAACCCTGTGTTATACGCTGCAACGCGTGTGTGCCGGTTTCTACGGTTGTCAGGATAATCGGAGTATCTGCCAGAAGGAGAGTGAGTAAACGCAGATTTTCCGGCAGATCATCTACTGCCAATACCTGCAACGGCTTCTCCCAGGCCAGAGAATCAGGCATGTCGCTATGGACTGCTGTTTCGGTGGCATTTTGCGCGCAACACGGCAGTATAAGGGTAAAGCGGCTCCCTTGTCCCGGCGTACTCGTGGCCGTTAGTGTCCCACCCATCGCTTCAGCCAGGCGGCGGGAAATCGGGAGGCCAAGACCGGTACCGCCGGATGGAGAAAAAGAGGTGAACGGATCAAATATTTTCGCAAGCTGTTCAGCATTGATACCGCTTCCGGAATCGGTAACGGCGATAACAAGCTCTGTGCCCTGACGTTCTGCAGATGCGGCAACAGAGCCGTGATCGGTAGATTTAAGAGCATTTTCAAACAGATTGGCGAGAATTTGAAAAATACGCTGCCGGTCTCCGCTCATCATTACAGGCAGGTCAGCACTCATTTCTGGTTGGTACAACAAGCCTTTTGCTGTTATCCGCTGGATAAAAATCGCCCTGATTTCATCAAGCAGTTCCGGCAGATGGAATGTCCTCTGTTCAAAACTGATGGCCCCTGATTCTATCTTGGTAAGATCGAGCAGGTCATCAATGTGGCGACGAAGCTGGCCGGTGGCCTGCTGCAACAGCGGAAGGACATCACTTCGATCCTGCTTGCTGAGCCGTTTTGACAGGATTTCACCAACCCCGGCAATAGTGGCCAACGGGGTACGCATTTCGTGGCCGACCATCCCCAGACAGGCGCTATTTGCCCGGTTGGCCTCTTCTACAGCCTGTTGCGCCTCCCGCAGCTCCTCCTCAAGCCGGTCGCTGGTAAGGGAGAGGTAGCTGTAGTTGATGACAATGATGATAAAATTACCCAACAGCATTACCGTCAGCAGCAATCTATCTCTGACTATCAGCTCTGCAAACGTCTGCAGCTCGGGGTGAGCGAGGTAGAACGGTATCCGCAGGGCGTAGAGAATAATCATCGGCAGAAAGCAGGCGGAGAGAAGCCATTGCATGCTGTGGCGGCGAGCTTGTGGTACAAGTAGCGGTTCAATAGCAGCCCGACTGTAAAGGACTGCGTAAAAGATCGATATAACGACGCTGCGAGCGGAGATGTTTTCTGTGATACTACTGAAATAATAGAGAGGAATGAGTGATATCGCCAGCAGCACCAAGTTGAGCGGCGTACGCCACCAGCGCCCAGGAACAGCATAAAAACGGTTGATGCCATCAAGAAATAAAATCGGCAACAGTTGCATCAAGCCATTGCCGACAACGATAACCCAAAACGGTGAAACTATCCCACGCAGGAGAAAATTGAAAACCGCGCCGACAAACCAGAGGGCCGTCCCGGCAAGCCAGACATCAAAACCGGGATAAGTTTTGCGGGTGACGCGGGTGTGTATAAGGATCATCAGCATGGTCAGGACGTTGATGATGGTGAGGACAATTATGGTGGGGGTATCAAGTTTCATGG